>JBKJYC010000056.1:0-7328 GCA_046715885.1 Usitatibacter sp. | reverse complement strand
CCGTGGCATACGCGCCGCCCGCGAAGGCCTCCACCTCGTCCAGGAGCTGGCGCAGCGGCTTGGCCTGCAGCTCCGGTGCCAGGCGCTTGTGGAACCACGCGGTCGCGCAATACGTCGGCAGGAAGAGGATGGGCGGCAGGTCGTTGGTGACGTCGAAGCGGAACGTCTGGAAATCGAGCGCGACCGAGATCAGCATCACGCCGTTCAGGTACATGCCGTAGCGGTCGATGAGGTGGCCCGCCAGGCCCGCGGCGCGCGTGGTGCCATAGGACTCGCCGATCAGGTACTTGGGGCTCGACCAGCGCGCATACCGCGTGCAGTAGGTGCGGATGAACTGCCCCACGCTCTCCAGGTCCTTCTTGTAGTCGTGGTACTCCTTCACCTTCTCGCCCTCGACCATGCGGCTGTAGCCCGTGCCCACGGGGTCGATGAAGACCAGGTCCGTTTGCGGCAGGATCGAGTAGTCGTTCTCGACCAGGCGATACGGCGGTGGCGACGCGATGCCCTCGTCATCGAGGTCCACGCGCTTGGGCCCCAGCAGCCCCAGGTGCAGCCACACGGAGCTCGATCCCGGGCCGCCGTTGAACGAAAACGTCACCGGGCGCTTCGTGCGGTCGGATGCGCCATCGAGCGTGTACGCGATGAAGAAGACCGTCGCGCGCGCCTTCTCGCCCTCGCTCTTGCCTTCCTTCTCGGCTTCCTCGCGCATCACCATCGTGCCGCAAGTGACGGTGTAGGCGATCTCCTTGCCGGCGACCCTGGCGCGGTGCCTGGTGACGGTGATCTCGTCGACGGGCTCGGGCTTCTTCTCGGGGGCTTTTTCTTCCGTGGGAGTGGCCATGCGGGTCCGGGCTCTTTTCAAAGGGCCCATGCTAACTGAATAATCCCGCGATGCCCCCGCGTCCCGCCATCCCGCGCGGCGTGTGGATCCTCGGGTTCGTGAGCCTGCTCATGGACGTGTCTTCCGAGATGATCCACAGCCTGCTGCCGCTCTACCTCACCGTCGGCCTGGGTGCGAGCGCGCTCGTGGTCGGCATCATCGAGGGGATCGCGGAGGCCGCCGCGCTCGTCGTGAAGGTGTTCTCCGGCACGCTCTCCGATGCGCTCGGCAAGCGCAAGTGGATCGCGGCGACGGGCTACGGCATGGCCGCCTTCTCGAAGCCGCTCTTCGCGCTCGCCACCGGGCCGATGCTGGTCTTCGTCGCGCGCTTCCTCGATCGCATCGGCAAGGGCATCCGCGGCGCTCCCCGCGACGCGCTGATCGCCGACCTCACGCCCCCGTCCATTCGCGGCGCCGCCTTTGGCCTGCGGCAGTCCCTGGACACCGTGGGCGCGGTGGCCGGACCGCTGCTCGCGATGGCTCTCATGCTCGCGTGGAACGACGACTTCCGCGCGGTGTTCTGGGTCGCCGTCGTCCCCGCGTTCCTCTCGTTCGCGCTGATCGCGTTCGCGGTGCGCGACCCGGAGGTACGCAAGGGCGCGAAGGCGAATGAAAGGCCGAAGCTCGGCTGGAAACTCGTGCGCGGACTGGGCCCGGCGTTCTGGACCGTCACGGCGGTGGGCGCGGCGATGACCCTGGCGCGCTTCAGCGAGGCGTTCCTGATCCTGCGCGCGGAGAACGTCGGCGTGGCGATCGCGTACACGCCATTGGTGCTGGTCGGCATGAGCGCCGTGTACGCGCTCTCGGCGTATCCCGCCGGCCGCCTCGCCGACCGCATGCCGCCGACGACACTGCTCGCCGCGGGGATCGCATGCCTGGTCGCCGCGGATATCGTGCTGGCCTTTGCGACGGGGGTGGCGGCGCTCGCGGTGGGCATCGTGCTGTGGGGACTGCACATGGGACTCACGCAGGGTCTGCTCGCGGCGATGGTCGCGAATGCCGCGCCCGCGGACCGCCGCGGGACAGCGTTCGGAGTCTTCAACCTCGCATCGGGAGTCGCCATGCTGGCAGCCAGCGTGCTCGCCGGGGCGTTGTGGCAGTTCGTGGGACCGGCGGCGACTTTCTGGGCGGGTGCGGGCCTGGCAGCCGCGGCCCTCGTGCTCACCCGGCTGGTACGCACGTAGCCGGCGCTCATCCACGCCCGAAAGAGCCGTACGTCGCCTCCCGAAAACCGTCCGTCCCCCCGCGATTTGGAAGGGGCGCCAGAGGGGAATACACTCGCGGCAAACAAAGGGGGGCGGCCATGGGCCTGCCGCGTTTCATCCGCTGCACGCTGCTGGCGCTGGCGCTCTGGTTCTGCGCGAGCGCCCCCGCGTCTCCCGTCCCCCTCGATGCCGAGATGCGCGGCGCCCCGATCGGCACGCATCTCGAGCTGCTCGAGGATCCGACCGGCAAGCTCACCCTCACCGACATCAACGCGAGTCCGTGGATCGACAGATTCAAGCCGGTGGTGACCGACAACGTGAACCTGGGCGTGCGCGATTCGACGGTGTGGCTGCGCATCCGGATGGAGCGCGGCGCCAGCCTCGGGCCGTGGATGCTCGAGGTCGCCTACCCGCTGCTGGACAAGGTGGAGCTTTACGGACCCGGCATCGCCGGCGCGCTCCTCGGCGGCGACCACACGCGCTTGTCGGAACGCGCACACGGCGACCGGCACTTCGTCTTTCCCATCGAGGCGCCCGACCTGGGCGTCAACGTCTATCACCTGCGCGTTTCCCACGCCGGCACGATGAACGTGCCCATCCGCGTATGGGACCAGCCCTCCTTCGACCGCGGCAAGCGCGACGAGGCGTTCCTGCTCGGCATGTACTACGGGCTGCTCGTCGTGATGATGGCGTACAACCTGTTCCTGTTCTTCATCATCCGCGACCGCGCCTATGCGGCGTACGTGGTGTACGTCGGGACGATGGGTTTCCTGGTGGGTACGAGCAACGGGTTCGGCGGGCTCTACGCGTGGCCCGAGTCGCCCGCGATCGCCGATTGGGCGCAGGTGGCCGCCGCACCGCTGGTCTGCGCGACCCAGGCGGTCTTCTCGCGGCTCTTCCTGCAGACGCGGACCTACTCGCCGCGGCTGGACCGCGTCCTGCTCGCGATCGCGATCGCGGGCTTCGCGCTGGCGCCCGTGGCTACCCTGCTGCCGCGCTTCCCGGTGTTCTGGGCCGGCCACCTCCTCGCGGTCGCCACCATCTTCGCGGGCTACGGCGCGGCCCTCGTGAGCTACCGTCGCGGCTTCAAGCCCGCCCTGTTCTACCTGATCGCGTTCTTCGTCGTGTTCGCCGGCGCGGGCCTCATGGTGGCGCGCAATTTCGGCGTGCCGGCGAACCTGCTCACCGACTACGGCGTGCAGATCGGCTCCGCGCTCGAGGTCGTGCTTCTCTCCATGGGCCTCGCCGATCGCATCAACACGCTGCGCCGGGAGAAGGAGCAGGCCCAGGGCGAGGCGAAGGAGCGCGAGCGCACGGCGGTACTGCTGCAGGAGAGCGAGGAGCGCATGCGCTACCAGGCGCAGCACGATCCTCTCACCGGCCTTCCCAACCGCTGGCTGCTGCGCGACCGCCTGCTGCAGGCCGCCGCCCGCGCCAAGCGCGACCGTACCGCATTCGCCGTCGTGCTGGTGGACCTCGACAACTTCAAGACGGTGAACGACACGCTCGGCCACGACGTGGGTGACCTGCTCCTGGTCGAGGTCGCGCAGCGCCTCTCGGGCTGCATCCGCGAGCGCGACACGATCGCGCGGCTGGGCGGCGACGAGTTCGTCTTCGTGGTGGAGGGACTCACCGCGCCCGAGGACAGCGCGCTCGTGGCGCGCAAGATCATCGAGGTGCTCTCGACGCCCTTCCCGATCGCGGGCGAGCTGCTGCGCACCAGCCCCTCCATCGGCATCAGCCTCTACCCGGAGGACGGCCAGGACGCCGACTTCCTGCTCAAGTTCGCCGACATCGCGATGTACCGCGCGAAGGCGGCGGGACGCAATTGCTACCACTTCTACCACGACCCCGAGCAGCTCCATGCGTACGACCAGAAAGTCGAATAGAGGCGCGAGGCACGGGGCGCGTGGCGCGAGATGCCGCCTCGTCGTGTTGGCGTTGATGATGGTCGGGCTGAACGTCGCGGCCCAGGCGCAGGTGTTCAAATGGACCGACTCCGCCGGCAAGACGCATTACGGCGACAAGCCGCCCGAGGACGCGAAGAAGCAGGAGCTCAAGATCAGCGCCAGGTCCTACGACGGCCCGCCGCAGATCGAGGACTGGGCCGCGATCCTGCGCCGCCCCACCGGCGTGGCCGGGCTGCAGGCGCGCGCCGACTCCGGCGGGCTCACGATGTTCTCGGCGACATGGTGCGGCCCGTGCAAGCGCGCCAAGGCCTACATGGCGCAAAAGGGCATCGCCTATCGTGACGTCGACATCGACGCGTCCGACTCCAACGCGAAGGAGTACGCGGACTTCGGCGGCGGCGGCATACCGCTCTTCATCGCGGGCGACAAGCGCATGCGCGGCTTCAGCCCCGGCGCGCTCGACAATCTGGTCACCGCCCAGCGGCGCTGATCACCCGCACTTCCTGCTGCGCTTCGGGTAGCGCTCCCTCGCCAGGGCGATGACGCCCACGCCGAAGCGCTCCTGCGGATTCGCGCGGCAGTATTTCTCCAGCCACTCGAGCACCTGGTTGTTGTTCCAGCCCGCGAAGATGTCGCAGGTGCGGGGCGTCTGCAGGTTGTAGGCGGTCTGGAAGCCCGAAACGAACATCGCGAAGCCCTGCAACTCGCCGGGGTAGCCCGTGACACCGGGCTTCTGGTCCTTCGCCTTGCCCATCGACTCCACGAAACCCGGGCACTCCATGGTGCCCAGGCCGCCGCCGACGATGTAGCCGGTCGGAGCCTGCTGGGCGTGCGCCGCCAGCGTTCCAAGGGCCAGCACGGCCCCGGCGACGAGGATCGATCGTTTCATGCGCCTCTCCCGTTCTTTGTTCGTACCCTCATGGTAGCGCTCCGGCAGAATATGGTTGAAGACACACGCACGGAGCCTCCATGAGCGCCATCACCGCCGCCCCTGCCCCAGCCCCGACGCTGCGCAACCTGATCGACTGGCGCGTGCGATTGCACCAGCACGTGCTCGGGCTGGTCGCCGTAGTGTTCCTTGCCATCTACGGCCGCCTGGTCTGCCCCTTCATCAACGGCCTGAAGCTCGAGGACCTGCTCATCAACCTCGGCATCGTGTTCTGCGCGCAGGTCGTGATCAAGGAGGTGCTGTTCGAGCGCTTCGCCTCGCCGCCCAATTGGAGATCGCTTCCGCGCCAGGGCTACCTCGTCTCCGTGGCTACCTGGGGCATCGCCGGCGTGCTGGCGATGCTCCTGCACTACTTCCGCTATGCGGATTTCCCGTTCGCGAGCCACGTGAAGCTGATGTCGGGCTACTGGATCATCGGCGGCGGGCTCCTCGCCCAATGGGAGTACGTGCTGCTCGAGAACGAGGCGCGCAAGCGCTCGGTGCGCTACGCGAATGCCGACCAGTACCTCGAGCGCATCACCCGCCGGGTGATGGAGGGCTTCATCCTGTTCACGCTGGTGCCCAGCGTCGCCATGGCGCTCACCATGGCGCGCTACAAGTACGAGGGGCTCGTGGACAGCGGGATGGTGATCGAGATCAGCTTCCTGGGCGGTTTCTGCGTGCTGCTGGCGCTCGGCGTGTCGCTGCGCTTCGGGCGCAGCCTGCGCGACGACGCGCGCGCCGTGCTCGAGGGCACGCGTCGCATCGAGAAGGGCGAACCCGACGTGGTGCTCGATTCCTCGCGCATGGACGAGCTGGGCGCGGTGGCCTGCGGAATCAACTCCATGCATCGGGAGCTGGAGTCGCGCAAGACGCGGCTGGAGAAGCAGCTGGTGGAGAAGGATGCGATGACGCGAGTCTCGCTCGCCATGAGCTCGCTCATGCCCGTGGACACCATCCTGGACCTGATCGTGGACAACTCGAAGCGCGTCACCAAGGCCGAAGCGAGCTCGCTGCTGCTCCTGGACGAGCTCACCGGGGGCTTGCGCTTCCACGTTGCCAAGGGCAAGGCCGCCGAGGGGCTGGCGAACGTCACCATCGAGATCGGCAAGGGCATCGTCGGCCACGTGGCCGCCAGCGGCAAGCCGCTGCTGATCGAGGACGCCTACACGGACGCGCGCTTCGACCCCAGCAACGACCAGCGCACCGGCTTTCGCACGCGCTCGCTGCTGACGGTGCCGATGGCGTCCAAGGGCGTGACCATCGGTGTCGTGCAGGTGGTGAACAAGATCGGCGCCGAGCGCTTCACCGCGGACGACCTGGAACTGCTGGAGGCCTTCGCCGCGCAAGCGGCAGTGTCGCTCGAGAACGCGCGCCTCCTGGAAAGCACGCGGCGGATGGCCGAAGACCTGAGGGTGGCGCTGGAGAACGAGCGCAACCTGTCCATCGAGAAGGAGAAGATGGGCGCCTACATCCCGAAGTCGGTCGTGGACGAGATCTCCAAGAACCGCGAGCGCAAGCTGGCGCTGGGCGGCAAGACGGTGCTCGCGACCGTGCTCTTCTCCGACATCAAGGGATTCACGGCACTCTCGGAGCGTCTCGATCCCCAGGCCACCGTCGGGTTCCTGAACGTGTACATGACCGCCATGACGGAGATCGTGGAGGCCGAGGGCGGCATCGTCGACAAGTTCATCGGCGACAGCGTGATGGCCGTCTTCGCGGGTGGCGCGCCCGCGGTCCACGCCGCCGCCGCGGTCCACGCAGGCGTGCGCATGCAGGGGCGGCTGGCCGAGATCCGCAAGCAGTCCCCGGAGCTGGCCGGGCTGCAGATGCGCGTGGGGATCAACACGGGCGATGTGGTCGCGGGAAACATCGGCAGCGAGACGCGGATGGACTACACGGTGATCGGCGACAACGTGAATGTCGCCTCGCGTCTCGAGGGCCAGTGCCAGCCGGACTGCGTCCTGGTGAGTGCCAGCACGTGGCTGTGGGTGAAGGGCGAGTACAAGTCGGCGATGCAGGCCGAGATCCACGTGAAGAACCGCGCCGAAGCAATCGACACCTACCTCATCGATCCCTTCGCGCCGTTCTAGAGGTGGGGTCAGGCCCCAATCGTTTACCGCGGGCGAAGGCTGCCGCCGCAGGCGCCGGCGTGCTGGTCGATCGCGGCGTTCAGCTGCGCGACATCCGCGTTGAGGGAGGCGATGCGCCGGGATGGGACCAGGGCGCGGTTTTCATGCGCCGCTCGCGTCCCTGTGCAACGAGCGCAGGTCCAGGCGATACGCATCGCATGCGGCGGCCACGCGCTGGTCGGTCATCTCCGGCAATGGCCACGCGAGATCGTCCTCGAAGCGATCGCCCGCAGGATACGGCGCCGCGTCGAGGAACACCTCGAAGAGCTGCAT
>JBKJYC010000055.1:0-6718 GCA_046715885.1 Usitatibacter sp. | reverse complement strand
ACGAACTGGTAGATGGCGAGGGCGGCGAAGATCACGATCATCCCCACGATCATCACCATCGAGACGGTGTCGAGGTCGAACGGAACCCACATGCTGTCCTCCTATCGCCGGAGCATCGCGGTGAGTGCAACGTGGTCCGAGAGCTTCGCCCAGGGAGCGCCGACCAGCTTCTGCACGTCCTCGACGTCGAAGCCGCGCACGTAGATGCGGTCGAGGTGAAGCAGCGGCATGCGCGCCGGGAAGCTGCGCGCATGCGAGCCCTCGGCGGTCTCGAACACCTCGAAGAGCTTCAGTTCCCGGCCCAGCACGGAGCTCGCCTTGCGCTGCCAGTCGTTGAAATCGCCGGCCACCACCAACGGCTCGTCGTCGGGCACCGCCTCGTGGATGCGCTCGCAGAGCCAATCGAGCTGCAGGCGCCGGCTGCGCGCCCACAGGCCCAGATGCACGTTGATGCAATGCAGCTTTTCCTTCCAGCCGGGCACCGCGATCTCGGTATGCAGCAACCCGCGGCTCTCGAAGCGGTGGTGCGAGATGTCGAGGTTTTCCCAGCCGGTGATGGGAAAGCGGCTCACGATCGCGTTGCCGTAGTGGCCCTGCTCGTGCACGGCGTTCATGCCGTAGGCGTGGTGGCTCTCCTCGTGGCAGAGGTACGCTTGTTGACCGGTGGCAGGCCAGGTTCCGTGGCGCTTCGCGTGGGCCTTGTTTTCGCCCACGACTTCCTGGAGGAACGCGACATCGGCTCCCAGCTTCGCCAGGTGGTCGCGGATGTCGTGCAGGACCAGCCTCCGGTTGAACTGCGAGAAGCCCTTGTGGATGTTGTACGTGACCACCCTGAGGTTTCGCGTTGCTTTCATGATCCCTCAGGTTCTTTCGGGCAGCATCTCGATCGCCTTGCGGTTGCTCCAGGAGAAGACCTTGGCCGCCGCATCGCGCCACGGCAGCCAGACGGCGGCGAGGTGCTCGCGCGGTTCGACGCGCACCGCGGGGCGCCCCGGCACGCGCAGCCCGAACACGTGCTCGGTATTGTGCGTCACGCCGGGCGCATAGCGATGGCGCCATAGGGGATAGATTTCGTAGACGTTCTGCAAGTTCCAGTCCCGCAGCTCGTAACCGTGGGGATCGAGGCCGGTCTCCTCGGTCACCTCGCGCGCCGCGGTCTCGGCCAGGGTCTCGCCCGGATCCTGGCTTCCGGTGACGGACTGCCAGAATCCCGGTCGGTCGGCCCTTTCGAGGAGAAGGACCTCGAGCTCCGCGTTGTGGATGACGACCAGGGTGGAGACCGGGACCTTGTAAGACTTGCCGCTCACACGCGCATCTTGGAGACCACCGGCAGATCGCCCCGGAAGTAGGCGTGCGGCATGTCGCGCGTGCGGTGCTGCGCCACGGGGTTCGAGTCGCGATCGACGGCGATGAGTCCCACGTCGGCGTCGTAGTCGCGGCCCAGCTGGTCCAGCACCTCGGCCATCGCAGCGGCGAGCGTGGCGCCACGCTCCATGCGCTCGGCGATGGCGCGCGACGCGAGCGAGCGCAGGACGAACTCGCCCGTGCCGGTCGCGGAGGCTGCCATGCGCTCGCACGCATAGTTGCCGGCGCCCGGAACCGGCGAGTCGCCGACGCGGCCCACGAGCTTCAGCGTGACGCCGCCCGTGGACGTCGCTGCTGCCAGCACCCCGCTCGCGTCGACCGCGGCCGCGCCGACCGTGCCACCCGCGTACTCGGGATGATCCTCGAGGAACCGGCGCATCTTGAGCGCATGCGCACCGCCGAGGATCTCTTGCACGCGGCCGCGCTTTTCCTGCCAGTCCGCCCTGCGGTCGGGAGTGACGGGGTCGTAATCCCTGAATCCCATGACGCGCGCGAAGCGCTGCGCGCCTTCGCCCGCCAGCATCACGTGGTCGGTCTCGTCCATGACTTTGCGGGCCACCAGGATCGGGTTCCTCACGCGCGGCAGCGCGGCCACGGCGCCGACCCGCGCCGCGCGGCTCTCCATCACGCACGCGTCGAGCTCGCAGAAGCCGTCGAAGTTGAGCACCGCCCCGGTGCCCGCGTTGTAGATCGGGTTGTCCTCCAGCGCGACCACGGTGGCGCACACCGCGTCCAGTGCGGAACCGCCGGCACGCAGAACCATGCGGCCCGCCTCGACCGCGGCCCGCAAGCCCTCCACCGCGTCGTCATCCGACCCGGGGCGCCATTTTCCCGCCCCGCCATGGGCGATCAATCCGATGGTCTTCATCGTCACTGGCTCCGAAGCTTGATGTGCAGATCGCGAAGCTGCTTCTCCGAGACCGGGCTCGGAGCTTCGACCATGAGGTCCTGGCCGCGTTGCGTCTTGGGGAAGGCGATCACATCGCGGATCTGGTCCACGCCCGCGAGCATGGCGACCATCCGGTCCAGGCCGAACGCGATGCCGCCGTGGGGCGGCGCCCCGTGCGCCAGCGCGTCCATGAGGAAGCCGAACTTGGCGCGCTGCTCCTCTTCGGGGATTCCGAGGGCCCTGAACTGCTTCGCCTGGATCTCCGCGCGGTGGATGCGCACCGACCCGCCGCCCAGCTCCCAGCCGTTCAGCGCGATGTCATAGGCCTTCGCGAGCACGGCGCCCGGATCCGTTTCCATCAGCGGCACATGCTCGTCCTTCGGGCTGGTGAAGGGATGGTGCGCGGCGCTCCAGCGCTTGGACTCCGCGTCGTACTCGTACGCCGGGAAGTCGAGCACCCAGACCGGTCGCCAGCCCGCCTCGGCGTGGCCCTTTTCATGGCCGACCTTGGAGCGCAACGCGCCCAGAGCGTCGTTCACGACCTTGCGCCGGTCGGCGCCGAAGAAGATCACGTCGCCCGCCTGCGCGCCGGTGCGCTCGAGGATTTTTCCCAGGATCCCGGGCGAGAGGAACTTCACGATGGGCGACTGCAGCCCGTCCTCGTTCAGCTTCGCGGGATCGTTCACACGGATGTACGCGAGGCCCTTGGCGCCGTAAATCGCCACGAAGGGGGCGAGGTCGTCCAGCTCCTTGCGCGTGAACTGGTCGTTGCCCCCGGGGACGCGCAATGCCGCGACGCGCCCGTCCTTCAGCTCCGCCGCGGAGCGGAAAACCTTGAAGCCCGCTTCCTTCATGACGTCGGTGAGCTCGGTGAGCTCGAGCTTCACGCGCAGGTCCGGCTTGTCGCTGCCGTAGCGCGACGTCGCTTCCGCGTACGTAAGGCGTGGGAACGGGCCGAGGTCGACGTCGAGCACCTGCTTCCACACATGGCGCACGAGGCCTTCCATCAGGTCCTGGATCTCGCGCTCCGACAGGAACGAGGTCTCCACGTCGATCTGCGTGAACTCCGGCTGGCGGTCGGCGCGCAGGTCCTCGTCGCGGAAGCACTTCACGATCTGGTAGTAGCGGTCGTAGCCCGAGACCATGAGCAGCTGCTTGAAGAGCTGGGGCGACTGGGGCAGCGCGTAGAACTGGCCGTCGTGCAGGCGCGAGGGCACGAGGAACTCGCGCGCGCCTTCCGGCGTGGACTTGTAGAGGATCGGCGTCTCGACGTCGATGAAGCCGTGCTCATCGAGGTACGCGCGCACCGCCCTGGACGTGCGGTGGCGCAGACGCATCGAGCGCTGCATCGCGGGGCGTCGCAGGTCGAGGTAGCGGTGCTTGAGGCGCACTTCCTCGGAGACGTGCTCGTCGTCCATCATGAAGGGCGGCGGCGTCGAGGAATTCAGGATCTCGATCTCGTGGGCGAGCACCTCGATCGCACCGCTGCGAAGCTCGGCATTCACCGTGCCTTCGGGGCGGCGGCGCACCACGCCCTTCACGCGCAGCACGTACTCGTTGCGCACCTGGTCGGCCGTCGCGAACGTCTCCTTGCGGTCGGGATCGGAAACCACTTGAACCAGGCCCTCCCGGTCGCGCAGGTCGATGAAGATCACGCCGCCGTGGTCGCGGCGGCGATGGGCCCAGCCGTAGAGCGTCACGGTCTGCCCGAGGAATCGGGTGTCGGTCAAGCCACAGTATTCGGTTCGCATGTTCTTTCTTCATTCCCGCGCAGGCGGGAATCCAGTCGGTTTGTTCCAGAAGCTGGGTCCCCGTCCGCCGATGGAACCGCTCGGGGGCAGGCTCCACCGGGACGACGGCGCGTCAGCTCGCGTTGCGATCTTGCCGTGCCGTCGCCTACGTTCTCGGCGACGGCAGCGGATCGGGGTCGGTCCCGGAGCGGTTGCTCTCGGGCCGCTTGCGGCGCGGCGGTTCCGCCACGCCCATGGAGATGATGTACTTGAGCGCCTCGTCGACGCTCATCTCGAGCTCGATCGCCTCGGCGCGCGGCACGATGAGGAAGAAGCCCGCAGTGATGTTGGGCGTGGTCGGCACGAACACCGAGACCTGGTCGCTCCCGAGGTGGTCCGTGACCTCGTGTCGCGGCGTGCCGGTCATGAGCGCCACGGTCCAGGCGCCCGCATGCGGGTAGCGCACCAGCACCGCGCGCCGAAACGCCTTGCCTTCGGGCGAGAAGAGCGTGTCGCTGATCTGCTTCACGCCGCCGTAGATGGAACGCACGATCGGGATGCGGCTGAGGATGACGTCGCCGAGCCGCAGGAGTTTGCGGCCGAAGAAATTCGCGGCGAGCGCCCCGGTGACCAGCAGGATGGCCCCCGTGAGGATGATGCCGAGGCCGGGCACATGGAAGCCGAGCAGCGCTTCCGTCGTCATGCCGGCCGGCAGCAGGAGCAATGACTGGTCCATGAGGTCGACCAGCAGCTTCAGCACCCAGATGGTGATGCCGAGCGGGATCCAGACCAGGAGCCCGGCGACGAGGTAGCGCCTCAAGGTGCCCATCGTGTTCAGGCTAGCCTCCGGTCGTGCCGCCGCCAGTGGGACTGGTGGGGCCGGAGCCTGTTTTCTTCGCTTCGGATTTCGGCTCGGCCTTGGGGGTTTGCGGCCCGTTGGCGTCGGCCGCGCCGCCCGCTGGCGGCTTGGAGTCCGTCGCCTTGGCGTCGGCGCCGGCCGCCGCCGGTTTCGAGCCCGAGCCCTTGAAGTCGGTCGCGTACCAGCCGCTGCCCTTCAGCTGGAAGCCGGCTGCGGTCACCATCTTCGTCAGCGCTTCCTTTCCGCACTGCGAGCACTTGGTGTGCTGCGGGTCGCTCAACTTCTGCAGGTATTCCTGCTGGTGGCCGCAACTCGAGCACCGGTACTCGTAGATGGGCATGGGTTTCTCCGAAAATCGCAAAAATCAATTTTAACAGAAGCACTTAAAGCATTGTGCAGTGCGTCATGGAGGAACCTCGCGACGGCGCTTGTTTGCCATCCATCCGCCCGCGGCCAGAAGCCCCGCCATGGTCCAGAACACCGGCGCCATCCCGAGCGCCGCGCCCGCCCCGCCGAACGCGAGGGGCAGGACGGTATGGCTCACGTTCAGCACCGTGGAGCGCACTCCCATGGCCTCCCCCGCCCGGCCGGTGGGGGCTGTCCCGTACAGCAGCGACATGACCGCGGGCTGGGTGGCTCCCAGGCCCAAGCCGAGGAGGAAAGCGATGGCCGCCAGCAGCGGCACGCGGTCCACCAAAGGAAACAGGGCGTAGGCGAGGAATGCGATGGCGAACGTGAGACTGATGAGGGACCACTCGCGGAAGCGCCGCGAGAGCCACGGCAACGCGAGGCGCACGATGAACGTGGCAGCCGCGAAGGTGCCGAGGATCATGCCGATGGTCGACGCCGAGAGCCCGATGGACGTCCCGTAGATCGGCATCACGAACACGAAGAGGTCCCACGCGCTCGCCAGCAGCCCGGTCACGATGAACACGCGCCGCAGCTCCGGGATCTGCAGCAGCTCGAGCGCGCCGCCATGGCCGGTGTTGCCCGTCGCGTGGGGCGAATGGCGCAGTTGGTGGCGGCGAACGCGCAGGATCAGCAGCGCGCCGAGCGCGAAACCGGCGAGCAGCAGGAAAGTCGCGCGGTGGCCGAAGAAATCGATGGAGAAGCCGGAGAACGTCGGCCCGACGAAATTGGACGTGGCGAAGCCCAGGGCGAGCCAGCTGAAGTTCGTCTGGCGGTCCTCGGGCTGGCTCAGCTCGCCCACCATGTGCTGGATGGCGATGTGGAACACCATGAAGGCGAGGCCGATGCACGCCGCCGCGACGTAGAGCGTGCCCAGCCCGGGAACGAGACCGGGGAGTGCGACGGAAAGTGCCAGCATGCCCGCTGAAGCGATGAGCGGCGTGCGCATGCCGACGCGGTCGATCATCCGCCCGGCGGCCACGCTGAGGAACATCGGCAGCGCCGAGTAGAGCGAGATGAACATGCCCACCGTGAGCGGCGAGGCCCCGAGCGAAAGCGCGTACAGGGAGATCGTCACCCGGCTGCCGTTGAAGGCGGTGTGGGCAAGGATGGTGATGACGACGATCGCTACCAGGGGCATGAAAAACGAAAACGCCGCAGCGTGGCTGCGGCGTCCTGCAGGGCGTTGAGATTCAGCCGGCGGAACGATTCTCCAGTGCGGCGATGCGCGCCTTGATCGGCGGGTGGCTGGAGAAAAGCGCCATCCATCCCGGCCGATCGGTGATGCCGAAAGCGCGAATGGCTTCCGGAAGCTGCCCGGGCTCCAGGCCGCCCAGGCGTCGCAGCGCCGCGATCATCGGACGCGGCGAGCCCATGAGAGCGGCGGAGCCCGCGTCGGCGCGGTACTCGCGGTGGCGCGAGAACCACATCACGATCAGGCTCGCGAGAATGCCGAAGACGATCTCG
>JBKJYC010000054.1:0-8305 GCA_046715885.1 Usitatibacter sp. | reverse complement strand
GCCAGCGCGGCGAAGCGCTCGACCATCAGCGGCACGGCGTCCTCGTCGAGGACGCGGACGTCGTTCAGCAACCCGAAGCGCATCTCGCCGCGATAACCGGTGCGCCGGGCGATGTTCGCATGCCAGGGCACCAGCGCCGACTTGAAGCTGTTGGGCAGCACGATCGCCTGGTCGTAGGCCGGCAGCGATTTCGCGAACCGGCGCCGCTCGCCCAGCTTCAGGTCGCCGTGGCCGAAGGGAAGCGAGAGCGCCTGCGAGACCTGCGGCATGCGCCGGAAGACCGGCAGCGCCCAGGCCGGGCCCAGCACGTCGATCGCCGCGCCGGGATCGCGTTCCTTCAGGCGAACGAGAAGAGGATGGGTGAGCACGGCATCTCCCACCCAGGACGGAGCGACGACGAGGATGCGGGCTGGGTCCCCGACGCCTCGGGGATTGGCTGGCTCAGTGCCCTGAACGGGCACCGCCGGCCAACCTGTAGAGCGTGCCGCAGTAGGGGCAGCGCGACTCGCCCGTCTTCTCGATCGGCATGTACACGCGCGGGTGCGTGTTCCACAGCTTCTGCGTCGGCAAAGGGCAGTGCAGCGGCAGGTCCGAGGGCTGGATCTCGACGAACTTCTGGTTCATCTCGGCGGGCAGCGCCATCACTTCACCGGGGTCAGCCAATGGTGGTATTTCGGATTCCTGCCGTGCACCACGTCGAAGAACGCCTTCTGGATCTTCTCGGTCACCGGCCCGCGCGAGCCCGCGCCGATCACGCGCCGGTCGAGTTCGCGGATGGGGGTCACCTCGGCGGCGGTGCCGGTGAAGAACGCCTCGTCGCAGATGTAGATGTCGTCGCGCGTGAGGCGCGTCTTCTCCACGGCGATGCCGAGGTCGGCGCACAGCTGCTGCACCGAGCGCCACGTGATGCCGTCCAGCGCCGTGGTGAGCTCGGGCGTATAGACCTTGCCGTCCTTCACGATGTAGATGTTCTCGCCGGCGCCCTCGGCGACGAAGCCGTCGGTGTCGAGCAGCAGGCCCTCGTCGTAGCCGTCCTGCGTGGCCTCGAGGTTGGCGAGGATGGAGTTCGCGTAGGTGGTCGCGACCTTCGCCCGCGCCATGGTCACGTTCACGTGATGGCGCGCGAACGAGGAGGTCTTCACGCGGATCCCCCTGGTGAGGCCTTCCTCGCCGAGGTACGCGCCCCAGGGCCAGGCCGCGATGGCGACGTGCACCTTGGCGCCCACCGGGGAGACGCCCATTTTCTCCGAGCCGTAGAACGCGAGTGGGCGCAGGTAGCACGACTCGAGGTTGTTGGCGCGCACGACCTCGCGGTGGGCCTGCATCAGCTGCTCCTTCGGGTACGGCATCTCCATCATGTAGATCTTGGCGGAGTTGAAGAAGCGGTCGGTGTGCTCCTTCAGGCGGAATATCGCGGTGCCGATCTCGGTCTTGTAGGCCCGAACGCCCTCGAAGACGGCGAGGCCGTAGTGCAGCGAGTGGGTGAGGACGTGGGTCGTCGCGTCGCGCCAGGCGACGAGCTTGCCGTCGTACCAGATGTGGCCGTCGCGGTCTGCCATCGACATGTTTTCGGGCTCCGGAAACCGATCGTGAGCCCGCGATTTTACACGGTCCGGGAGACGCGACACCCGCGGTTGTGTGCCATAATCGTTCGCAACAACAGCAGTCACAAATCGGCTTTGCTCCAATGCCACAGGATCCCCCGCAGCCGGTTGCAAGCATCCCCGTGAGCGCGCCCGCCGCGGCCGTCGGCAAGCCCCCGCCTCCCGTGATGTCGCCGGAAGAGAAGCTCGCGGGCGACATGCTCATGCTCACTTCCGGCTTCATGATGTGCGCGGCCGCGCTCTGGCTCGCCATCTACTGGAGCCTGGGCCACCGGTACTCCACCGCGATCCCGCTCATTTTCCAGGGCCTGTCGGCGGCCACGGTGCTGCTCTACTGGAAGACGCGCAAGCTCGAGATCTTCGCCGTCATCCAGCTGGGCCTGATCCTCTTCGCCCCGTTCGCGATGCAATGGGCGATCGGAAACTTCGTGAGCTCCTCCGGGGTGAGCCTCTGGGGCCTGATGGCGCCGGTGGGCGCGGTCACGGTGCTGGGCACGCGCCAGTCGGTGCCGTGGTTCTTCGCCTGGCTTTTCATGACCGTGATGGCGGGGGTGTTCGACTACCTGCTCTCGGGCACGCCCGCGCGCTTCGACATGCAGACGGTGGCCGTCTTCTTCGTGCTCAACTTCGCCGCCATCTCCGTGATGATCTACTCGCTGCTGTGGTACTTCGCGAGCGAGAAGCAGAAGCTGAGGGCGCAGGTGGACGCGCAGCACGCGGAGCTCAAGATCGAGAGGGACCGCAGCGAGAAGCTGCTGCTGAACATCCTGCCGCGCGCCATCGCCGAGCGCCTGAAGCGCAACGAGCTGAACATCGCCCAGGGCCACGCGGACGTGACGGTCATTTTCGCCGACATCGTGGGCTTCACCAAGATGACCGAGGAGCTCTCGCCGGTGGAGACGGTGAAGATCCTGAACGACGTGTTCTCCATGTTCGACGAGATCGCCGACAAGTACCACGTGGAGAAGATCAAGACCATCGGCGATGCCTACATGGCCGCGGCCGGACTCGATACGGGCGCCAACGTCCACTACGCCGACGCCGTCGCCAACATGGCGCTGGAGATGCAGGAAAAGGTGCGCGAGTACCGCGAGCGCACGGGCGAGCGCGTCGAGCTGCGCGTGGGCGTGGGCACCGGCCCGGTGGTGGCGGGCGTCATCGGCAAGAAGAAGTTCATCTACGACATGTGGGGCGACACCGTGAACGTCGCCTTCCGCATGGCTTCGGACGCCTACTCGGGCGCGATCCAGGTCGACCTCATGACCTACCGGCGGCTGCACAATCGCTTCAAGTTCGACGAGGCGCACGAAGTCGAGATCAAGGGGAAGGGGCGGATGCAGGTCTTCCACCTGCTCTCGCGCGTTTGACGCTCCGCGCCCGTGTTGGTTGGGTAGTCAGTTGAAGACGGCGCCCCAGAGCCGCGTCACCGCGGAGCGCTCGGAACCGAGCTCGTCGTCCCCCACGATCGTCTTGTCCTCGTCGTTCAGCGCCGCGTCGTGGGTGAGGCGCCGCTGCGCGAGGTAGGCGTCCGCGGCGGCGTTGGCCACGTCCGCGTCGAACAGCCCCAGTTCCCCCGCCCACCGCAGCAGCTGGTGGTTGCCCTTGTCGAGGCGCAGCTTCGGATGCGCGGGGCCGTGGAGCAGCACGATCGCCTGCACCGCGAACTCGAGGTCGATGAGGCCGCCGGGCACGTGCTTAAGCTCCTTCGAGCCGCGGTTCTCGTCGCGCATGCGCTGACGCATCGCGACGATGTCCCCCAGCAGCTTGGCGTGGTCGCGTGGCGTGGCGAGGATCTCGTCGCGCAGCTTCTCGAAGCGCGCCCCGAGCGCCGCATCGCCCGCGCTGAAGCGCGTGCGCGTCAGAGCCTGGTGCTCCCAGGTCCATGCGCGATGCAGCTGGTAGTCGCGGAACGCGCGCAGCGACGTCACGAACAGGCCCTTCGCCCCATCGGGCCGCAGGCGCAGGTCCACTTCGTAGAGCACGCCCGCGGGTGTCAGCGCCGTGAGCCACGCGTTCACGCGCTGCGCGACGCGTGCCAGTTTCTCGCTCTCCTCGGCGCGTGCCTCGTCGTACACGAAGACGATGTCCAGGTCCGAGCCGTAGCCCAGCTCCTTGCCCCCGAGCTTGCCGTAGCCGACGACGGCGAATCCCGGCACGCCGCCGCTCGGCAGGCCCAGGTTCACGGCCGCTTCCGCGAGCGTGGCGTCGAGGATCAGGTCGGCGAGCGCGGAGAGCTCGTCGGAAAGCGCCATCACCGCGAGCTCGCCTTCGATGTCGGCGATGGTGAGGCGCAGCATGTGGCGCTGCTTGAAGTGGCGCATCAGGTCGAGCAGGCGCTCGGTGTCGCCCCTGGCCTCGGCGAGCGCGTGGAACAGCCATTCGCGTTCGGCCTTCCAGTCGGTTGCCGTGAAGCTGGCGGCGGTTCGCGTGAGCTCGTCCAGCAGGATCGGGTGGCGTGCCAGCAGCCGCGCCGCCCAGCGGCTGCGCGCCACGAGGCGGGCCGCGCGCGCCAGCACCTGCGGGTACTCCACGAGCAATGCGAGGTAGGCCTCGCGCCGGTCGATGGCCTCGATCAGCTCGAGGAGCCGGATCGCGGCGACCGCGGGATCCGCCTCGCGCGCCGCCGCCTCGACGATCTTGGGAAGCAGCGCATCGACGCGCGCGCGGGAGGCGGCGGAGAGCGCGCGATAGCGGCGCGAGCGCGTGAACTCGAACAGTCTCTGCGCGAGCAGCGCCGATTCGGGAATGCCCGCTTTCGCCAGGTCCTCCGCGAGTCCCTCGGCATCGGGGGCCGCCTGGGGATCGTTCAGCCGCGCGCCGACGCTCGCGGCGGGGACCGAGTCGGCACGACGCTCGAACAGGGCGTTGAATGCTTCCTGCACCAGCGCGCGATGCCGGGCCAGCTCCCGCACCAGCGCGTCGTAGTCGGGCATGTCCATCGACTCCGCGATCGCCACGCGATGCTCCGCAGCCACGGGCAGCGCCTGCGTCTGCTGGTCGTCGTAGTACTGGAGCCGGTGCTCGAGCCGGCGCAGGAATTCGTAGGCCTCGCGCAGCGCCTTGCCGCGCGCGGCGTCGAAGAGCCCGAGCTCGACCAGGCGCGCGAGGGCCAGCCGCGTGGACGGCGTCTGCAGGTCGCGCTCGCGCCCGCCGCGCACCATCTGGAAGAGCTGCACGGCGAATTCCACTTCGCGGATCACGCCCGCGCCCACCTTGATGTCGTCGATTTTCCGGCGCTGGATCGCGGCCTCGAAGATGCGCCCGTGCAGCTCGCGCAGCGCCTCGAGCATCCCGTAGTCCAGGTAGCGACGGTAGACGAAGGGCCGCACCAGCGCCGCGAGGGCGTCGGCCGAGCCGGTGATGGCGCGCGACTTGAGCCAGGCATAGCGCTCCCACGGCCGCGCCTGTCCCACGAAGTAATTCTCGAGCGAGGCGAGCGAGGCGACCAGCGGCCCGGAGTCGCCGAAGGGACGCAGCCGCATGTCGACGCGGAATACCTGGCCGTCCCCGGTCGCATCCGAGAGCAGCGCGATCAGGCGCTTTCCCGCCGCCGCGAAGAACTCGTGGTTCGAGACCCGGCGCGGGCCCGTGGTCTCGCCCTCCTCGCCGTAGAGGAACACCAGGTCCACGTCGGAGGAGACGTTGAGCTCGCATCCGCCCAGCTTGCCGAGCCCGGCCACGAGCAGCGGCTGGGGACAGCCGTGCGCGTCGAGCGGCTCTCCGTGGATCTGCGCCGTCGCCCGGTGCGCCTCGCCCGCGGCATGCGCGATTGCGATCTCGGCGAGCGCCGTCATCGTGGCGAGCACCTCGTCCAGCGAGGCGAGGCCGTTGAGGTCGCGATGGGCGAGCGTGAGCAGGGCGCGCGCGCGCAGCCGGCGCAACTGGACCGCGGGCGGCTCTTCCCCGGTGAGAGCCGCCGCCATCTCTTCGCGGCCGAGCGGCGTCGTGGCGCGCGCTTCCAGCTCGGTGGCGAGCTCGGGACGGGCCGTGAGGAGGCGGTCGGCGTACCGCGAGAGGCGGCGGGTTCGTTCCAGGGCCGCGGGGAACGCCAACGCGGCGGGCGTTGCGGGCATCGAGAGCGCGTTTCCGACGAGCGGGAGCCCGTACAATACCGTGAAAACCCGCACTTCTAGCTCTCGAGGTCCCGCATCAAGACCGTCACCCGCTTCTGTGCCCGCCTGCTCGCGGGCGCGGGCCCCCTCCTCGTGATCGTCTTCGCCGCCGCCGTGCTGTGGTTGCGCTACGTGACGCTGCCGCACGCGGAGACCTGGCGCCCGGAGATCATCGCGTCCATCGAGTCGGCCTCGGGGATGGCGGTGGACGTCCGGCGCATCCACGGCGGCTGGGAAGGCCTTCGCCCCCGCCTCTCGATGGAAGGCTTCAAGCTCTCCGACCGCAAGGGCAAAGCGGTGCTCGCATTCGAGCGCGCCGAGGTCACGCTCTCGTGGTGGGCGCTGCTTCTGGGCGAGGTGCGCTTCCACCAGGTCGACCTGCAGCGCCCGGCGCTGGTCCTGCGGCGCGACGCCGACGGGCTGATCTACCTCGCCGACAAGCCGCTCAACCAGGCCGGGCCCGGCAACGGGGAGTTCTCGCGCTGGCTCCTCGAGCAGCCGCGCCTGCAGGTCCACAACGCCACGCTCATTTGGCGCGACGAGAAGGCGAATGCCGCCGAGGTGCGCCTGTCGAACGTCGAGATCGTCATGCGGCGCAAAGGGCAGCGCCATCTCGCGGCGCTCACCGCGACGCCGCCGGCGGACCTGGCGGGGCCCATCGCCCTGCGCGCCGACCTGCGCGTCGAGCGCCGCGACGATCGCTGGGCCCTCGCCGGCACCGTGTACGGCGAGAGCGCCCGCATCGACCTGAGCCGGCTGCGCGAGCACCTGCCGTTGCCCGAGACGCTGCGCAGCGGTTACGGGGGCCTGCGTGTGTGGGCCGCATTCGGCCCGGAGGGCGTGCGCGAGATCACCGCCGACTTGAACCTGCGCGACGCGAAGGCGCAGCTCGCCGCGGACGTCCTGCCGCTCGAGCTCGCGAGCGTCGCCGGGCGCGCGGCCTATCGCGTCGATCCGGATGGCTTCTATTTCGGCACCGAGGGCCTGCGTTTCCGGACCGCCTCGGGCATGGAGGCCAAGCCCGGCAGCTTCTCGATGTCGCGCCATGCCGCGAAGGGCGCAGCGCCGCGGGGCGAGATCCGCGCCGACGGCATCGACCTCAAGATCGCCGCCGCGTTGCTCGACTACTTTCCCGTGCCGCGCGACGTGAAAGGCCAGGTGGTGCGCTTCGCACCGCGCGGCACCATCAGCAAGGCCGCGCTTACCTGGACCGGCGAGGAGCCCGCGAAGGCCACCGCGCTCGAGGTGCGCGGCAGCTTCGAGGACCTCGCGGTGAACGCGGTCGACGGATACCCGGGCATCTCCGGCCTCACCGGCAGCCTCGAGGGCACCGAGAAGGGCGGAACGCTGCGCCTCGCCTCGAAGGGCGCGGCGCTCGAGATCGAGCGCCTGTTCCGCGCGCCGCTGCGCTTCGACAGCCTCGACGCCGAGGCGCGCTGGAAGCGTGCCGGCGCGGCGCTCGAGGTGGCCATCGAGCGGGCGCACTTCGCCAACAGCGATGCCGAAGGCCAGGTCACGGGCCTGTGGCGCTCGATACCCGAAGCGAGCCATGCGACTCCGGGCTTCCTCGACATCAAGGGCACGCTCTCGCGCGCGAACGCGCGCGCGGTCGCGGGCTACCTGCCGATCCACTTCGAGGTGACGCAGAAATGGCTCGACGCGGCGGTCCTCGCCGGCCAGATTGCGCGCGCCAGCTTCGAGGTGAAGGGGGACTTCTGGCACTTTCCCTTCCCCGGCAACAAGGAGGGGCGCTTCCTGTTCGAGGGCGACGTGCAGGGCGCACAGCTGCGCTACCACCCGGAGTGGCCCAGGGTCGACGCCATCAACGGGAAGCTGCGCTTCGAGGGCAGCCGCATGGAGATCCGCGCCGACAACGCGGCGATCTTCGCCAGCCGCGTGCGCGACACCACCGCCGTGATCGCCGACCTCGGTGGTGAGCCGCCGGTTCTGGAGATCACGGGCGAGGTGGACACCGCCGGCGGGGATAGCGCGCGTTTCCTTCGCGAGAGCCCGTTGGTGAACGGCCCCGGCGCCTTCACGCGCGCGATCCAGGTCGAGGGCCCCGCGAAGCTCGGGCTGAAGCTCGTGTACCCGTTGTGGGGAACGAATCCGCTGCGGATCAACGGCGAGTATCAGTTTGCCGGCGCCACCGCCACGATCGGCAGGTCCCTCGCCATGAGCAACGTGAAGGGGCGTCTCTCGTTCACGGAGAAATCCGTGCGCGCCCCCGAGCTCACCGGGACGATGTTCAACAACCCGGCGACGCTGCGCCTCGCCTCGCAGCCCGATGGCGTGGTGACGACGATCGACGGGCGCATCGCGACGCCGCTCCTGGGCGCGTACGTGCCCGAGCCGATCGCCGCGCGGCTGGAGGGCGCGGTCGAGTGGAAGGCGAAGCTGGTCTCCGGGCGTGACGGCTCCGACCTCACGATCGAGTCGGACTTGAAGGGCCTCGCGGTCGCGCTGCCCGCCCCGTTCACGAAATACGCGGCCGAAGCGCGCCCGGTGGTCAAAGAGATGCGCCGCCTCGGGGCGGCCGACGAGTTCAACACAGCCACGCTCGCGGGCGGCATCCGCGGGCGCTTCGCC
>JBKJYC010000053.1:0-3645 GCA_046715885.1 Usitatibacter sp. | reverse complement strand
CCTCAGCACCGCGATCGGCGGCGTGGTGAAGTAGCGCAGCTCGCAGCGCTCCCACCCTTCGCGGAACTCGAACTCGCAAAGCTGCGCCAGGCCCAAATTGTAGGCCGCGCGCGCCGAGCGGGGATTGGCCGCGAGCGCCTGGCGATACAAGGCCATCGCCTCGGCGCGCCGCCCCTGCTCCTGCAGCAGGTAGCCCTGGTTGTTCAGCGCGTCCGCGTGGTCCGGCTTGAGGGCGAGCGCGCGCGCATAGCTCGCCATGGCCTCCTCGACGGCTCCGCGCTCCTGCAGCTGCAGGCCCAGATTGCTGTGCGCGTCCGCGTGTCCGGGCATGCGCTCGATCACCTTGTGGTAGTACGCCATGGCCTCGTCGTCGCGCCCGGCGCCGGCGAGCGCGTTGCCGAGGTTGTTCAGGGCCTCGTAGAACGCCGGATCGAGCACCAGGGCGCGGCGATAGGCGGCCTCGGCCTCGGCGAAGCGGTTCATGCCGAAATACGCGATGCCGAGGTTGTTCTGGATCTGGGCGCTCGCGGGCTTGAGCGCGGCCGCGCGCTCGAGCAGGCGCACGGCATCGGCCACGCGACCCAGCTCCTGCAGGGCCGTGCCGTAGTTCGCATGGGCGTCGGCCAGCTGCGGATCGATGCGCAGCGCCTCCTCGTAGTGGCCGAGGGATTCCTCCACGCGCCCGCTCTGGCGCAGCGCGTTGGCGAGGTTGTTGTGCGCGGGAGCGAAGCGCGCGTCGCGTGCGAGCGCCTTGCGGTAGCACGCGATGGCTTCCTCGATCCGCCCGCGATCGTGGAAGAGCAGCCCGAGGTTGTAGTGGGCGGCCGGATTGGCGTCGCGCAACGCGATCGCACGCCGGTACGCGCGCTCGGCGCCGGGCGGATCGCCCAGGGCGTTGAGCGCTCCGCCAAGTGCCAGCCACCCGGCTTCCAGGTTGGGCTTGAGGAGGAGGGCGCGCTCGAGGTCGGCACGTGCCAGCGCGTGACGGCCGAGTCCGAGATTCGCCTGGCCACGATTGAAGAGCGAGGCGGCGTGGTCGGGGCGCAATACGACGGCCTGGTCGAGGCTCGCCACCCCCTCTTCCAGCCGGCCCTGGCGGCAGAGGGCGACGCCGAGGAGCTGCAGCGCCTCGGCGTGAGGCGGCACGGCGGATGCGAGTGGTCGCAGCAGCGCCTCGGCTTCCTGCAGGCGGCCCGCCTGCAGCGCCGCCACGGCCTGCTCATAGCTCATCGCAGGAAGAGCCGGTAGGCGGGGTTGCGCGACTCGTCGCTGTAGTCGTAGCCCAACTCGCGCAGGAAGCGTCGCAAGGCCCCGCGCTCGCGCTCGGGCACCTGCAGGCCCACGAGCACGCGGCCCACGTCCGCGCCATGGTTGCGGTAATGGAAGAGCGAGATGTTCCAGCCCGAGCCCATGCGCGTGAGGAAGTTCATGAGAGCGCCGGGACGCTCCGGGAACTCGAAGCGATAGAGGGTTTCTTCCCGGCCCGCGACCGCGCGCCCGCCCACGAGGTGGCGCACGTGCAGCTTCGCCGTCTCGTTGTCGGAAAGGTCCACCGTCTTCATGCCGTGCCGGGTGAGGCTGGCGATCAGCCTGTCGGTCTCCTCGCGCCCGGCGACGGAGACCCCGAGGAAGACATGGGCCGCGCGATCGTCCGCGTAGCGGTAGTTGAATTCCGTCACGCTGCGCTTGCCGAGGAGAGCGCACAGCGCGCGGAAGCTCCCGGGCTTCTCCGGGATCGTCACCGCCAGCACCGCCTCGCGGGGCTCGCCCAGCTCGGCGCGCTCGGCGACGAAGCGCAGGCGGTCGAAATTCATGTTCGCGCCGCACACGATCGCCACCAGCGTGCGCCCCTTGGCGCGGCGGCGCTCGACCCAGCGCTTGACGCCGGCCACGCCCAGCGCGCCCGAGGGCTCCACCACGGTGCGCGTGTCCTCGAAGATGTCCTTGATGGCCGCGCAGATCTCGTCGGTGTCGACCAGCACCATCTCGTCGACCAGCTTGCGCGCGATCCGGAAGGTCTCCTTGCCGACCTGGCGCACGGCCACGCCGTCGGCGAAGAGGTTCACGTGGGGAAGGGTCACGCGCCGGCCGGCAGCCAGAGAAAGCGCCATGGCGTTGGAATCCTCGGGCTCCACGCCGACGATCCGGGTGCGCGGCGAGACGCGCTTCACGTACGAGGCGATCCCGGCGATCAACCCCCCGCCGCCCACCGGGACGAAGATCGCGTCGATCGGCTGCGAATGCTGGCGCAGGATTTCCATGCCGATGGTCCCCTGCCCTGCGATCACCAGCGGGTCGTCGTAGGGGTGCACGAAAGTCAGGCCGTGCCTGCGCGCGAGCGCGCGCGCATGCGCGTTGGCCTCGTGGTAGCTGTCGCCATGCAGCTCCACCTTTGCGCCGCGGGCGGAAACGGCGGTCACCTTGATGCGCGGTGTGGTCACCGGCATCACGACGGTGGCCGTGGCGCCGAGCTTCTGCGCGGCGAGCGCCACGCCCTGCGCGTGGTTGCCCGCGCTGGCGCAGATCACGCCGCGCGCGAGGGCCGCCTTGGACAGGTGCGCCATCTTGTTGTACGCGCCCCGCAGCTTGAAGGAAAAGACCGGCTGCTTGTCCTCGCGCTTGAGCAGCACATGGTTGCCCACGCGACGCGAGATCGCGGGCGCGACGTCGAGCGGGCTCTCGATCGCAACGTCGTAGACGCGGGCGGCGAGGATCTTCTGCAGATAGTCGTCCTTCATGGCCTTGAAGGATACCAAGAACGCCCCGCGCCTCGCGCCTCGTGCCTCGCGCCTGTATTCTTCCGTGATGGACCAGAACGCGCTCAAGAAACAGGTCGGCGAGGCGGCACTCGCGCACGTGCGCGACGGGATGATGCTCGGCGTGGGCACCGGCTCCACGGTCAATTGCTTCATCGACGCGCTCGCCGCGAGCCGTATCCGGCTCGCCGGCGCCGTGTCGAGCTCGGAGGCGAGCGCCAGGCGGCTGCGCGACGCGAAGATCGAGGTCGTGGAGCTCAACGACGCGGGCACCTGCGACCTGTATGTCGACGGGGCGGACGAGATCGACCACCACCTGCGCGCGATCAAGGGCGGCGGCGCGGCGCTCACGCGGGAGAAGATCGTCGCCGCGGCGAGCCGGCTGTTCGTGTGCATCGCCGACGGCTCGAAGCTGGTGGACGTGCTGGGGAAATTCCCCCTGCCGGTGGAGGTGATCCCGATGGCGCGCAGCTACGTGGCGCGCGAGATCGTCAACCTCGGCGGCCAACCCGAATACCGCGTCGGCGTGAAGACCGACAACGGCAACGTCATCCTCGATGTCCACGGCCTCACCATCACCAGGCCCGTGGAGCTCGAGACCGAGCTGAACAACATCGCCGGGGTCGTGACCAACGGCCTGTTCGCGCGCCGGCCCGCCGATGTGCTGCTCCTCGGCACCGCCGAGGGCGTGAAAACCCTAAAGCGATAGAAACACTTACCCTATTGCTTTGGTACGTAGCCCGAAGCGACATCGGCGCCCTCGCCGAAGAAATAGCGCTTCATCTGCTCGCGCAGGTATTCGCGCGCTTTCGGGTCGGCACCCGAGAGGCGGTTCTCGTTCACCAGCATCTTCTGGTGCTCGACCCAGCCCTTCCAGGCTTCCTTCGAC
>JBKJYC010000052.1:0-4742 GCA_046715885.1 Usitatibacter sp. | reverse complement strand
ATTTTCGGTTCCCGAGGGCACCGCAGCGTCAGCGTCTGCGGCGAGGCGACATCGGTCCGTGAAGGGATCGGGCCCTTCCTCCTTCCGACTGTTTATCTGCCGACCCTATTTCCCGTCCCAGCGCAGGGCGAGCAGGGTGAGGTCGTCGGGCGGCTCGGCGCCGTCGGCGAAGCGGCGCACGTCGTCGCGCAGCTTGCGGATCAGCTCGTCCGGCGCGGCATTCTCGGGGATCCAGCCGAGCGAGGTCCGCAGGCGCTCGCCGCCGAAGAACGCGCGCTGGGGATTCATCGCCTCGGTGGCCCCGTCGGTCACCACGCACAGCCATTCGCCTGGCACCAGCGTGCGTGTCCAGGTCGGGTACTGGTACTCCTCCATCACGCAAAGGGGCGGCCCGCCCGCGTGCGAAAGGCGCTCGGGCGCCCCGGTGGGCGTGCGGGCATAGGGCGGCTCGTGCCCCGCGTTGGCGAACTGCAGGTCGCCCGAATCCAGGTCGAGCAGGCCCGCGAAGGCGGTCACGAAGAGCAGCTCGGGATTCTCGCGCGCGATGTCGTCCTGCGCACGGGTGAGCATCATGCCCACCTCGCCGCCGCGCAGCGCCGAGCTCTTCAGCTGCGACTTGACGCTCGCCATGAAGAGCGCGGCGGGCAGGCCCTTGCCGGAGACGTCGGCGACGACGAAGAACATCTCGTGCTCGCCGACCATGAAGCAGTCGTAGAAGTCCCCGCCCACGGTCCGCGCGGGCTCGAGCAGCGCGGCCACGTGGACGCGGCGATCGTGGGCGAAGACCTTCGCGGGATCGGGCAGCAGCCCCATCTGGATGCGGCGCGCGGCGTCGAGCTCGCCCGCATGGCGCGCGGCCTGCTCGCGCAACTGGCGGCGCTGGCGCTCGGAGCTGGCGAGGGTGCCGACCAGCACGACCCCGAAGACCACCAGCGCACCGATCGATGGCAGCACGGGATCGAGGAGGATTCCGAAGGCAAGGAAGAGCCCGAGGCCGGTGGTGACGATCGCGCCGACGCCGCCGATCACGAGCGCCAGCCCGTACTGCGCCCGCATTCGCGGCACCATCCCGATGAACAGGAAGCCCAGCAGGGCCAGCATCAGCGCCTCGACGCGCGGCATGAGCGTCGGGCGCTTGAGCGCGACGCCGTTGAAGATGTTCTCGACGATCTGGGCGTGGACCTCGACGCCCGGCACCAGCTCGGCGAGCGGCGTGGTCTTGTAGTCGAGGATGCCCAGGCCGGTGATGCCCACCAGCACGACCTTGTCCTTGATCCGCGCCGCGTCGAACTTGCCGGTGAGCACCTCGATGGCGGTCACGAAGCGGTTCGGATCGTGGGGGCCGAAGCGGATCCACGCCGCGCCGTCTTCCTGGGCCGGGATCGTCACGTCGCCGAACTCGAGCTGCAGCAGGCCGTAGCCCGCGTCGCGCACGGTGAGCGGAACATCCATTCCGGCGCGCAACGTCTCCATGCCCAGCGAGCCGAAGTTGCCGCCGGCCACTTTCGCCACCAGCGGCGTGCGCCGCACGATCGCCCCGGGCGAGCCGGAATTGATCAGCCCATGCCCCTTCGCGGCGGCGCTGAGCACCGGCAGGTTGCCGATGTGGCCGAGGAATTCCTTGATGGGGATCTCGCGGGTGGCGATGATGCGCATCGGTTGCGACTGCGGCGGCGAGGCGAACTTCACGTCCACGTCGTCCTCCCCGGAGAGGCCCAGGATCACCGGCGCGCGCGAGCTGGAGAGCGCCTCGGCCAGGATCCCGTCGTTGGTCGGCAGCGCCATCAGCAGCCGCGCCGCCTCCGAGGTGATCGTCGGCACCGAGGCGACGAGGTTGCCGGGCGAATAGCGGTCGGGCTCGGGGAAGAAGAGGTCCAGGCCGATGGCGAGCGGCTCCTTCGCGGAGATGGCGCGCACCAGGTCGGCCACGCGCGTGCGCGGCCACGGCCATTGCCCGAGCTCCCGCAGCGAGTGCTCGTCGATGGCCACGATCGTCACCGGGGCCTGCTTGCGCGGGAGCGGAAAGAACCTCTGGTAATAGTCGAACACGCCGGCCTGGAAGCGCGGGAGCGGATCCAGCGAGACGGCCAACGCAAGGGAGAAGGCAGCAAGCAACACCAGGGCGGCGAGACGAAATCCGCCCAGCGGGTTCAGACGTCGATCTCCATCCCGTCGTAGGAGGCGGAGACCTTGAGCGCGTGGTCGCTGCGGGTGAGCTCCTCGAAGCGCCGCGCCTCCTTCAGCAGCGATTCCAGCGTCGCGTCGTCGTTCGCCGGCTCGTGATGGAAGAGCACCAGGTGCTTGGCGTGCGCCATCTGGCAGAGCTCCACGCCCACGATGTTGCTCGAATGCCCCCAGTCGGCCTTGATGCTGATCGCCTCGGCCAACGCGTACATCGCGTCGAAGATCACCACGTCGGCATTGCGGAAGAAGTTCGCGAAGCCCTCGGCCTCGGCGCGGTTCTCGAGCTTGTGCTCGGAATCGGTGGAGTAGATGACGCTCTTGCCACCGTGCTCGATGCGGAAGCCGTAGGAGTCGCCCCCGTGCAGCTGCAGGTGCGGCGTGACGGTGAGGCCGGCCACCTCGTGCGGCTTGTCGGGCTCCAGCTTCACGAACTCGATGTTGGCCGCGAGCTGCGTGAAGTCCACCGGGAAGCAGGGCGCGGCCTGCTGCAGCCGGAAAGCCTGCTCGACCACGTCGTGGCATCCGTGGATGCGGATCTTCGTGTTCGCCACGTAGGCCGGCCCGAAGAAGGGGAAGCCCATGATGTGGTCCCAGTGCACGTGCGACATGAACACGTTGACCGTTGCCGGGCGCCGCGCCTGCTTCGCGAGCACGTGCACGCCGAAGGGCCGGGCGCCGGTGCCCATGTCGCAGACGAAATACTCGTCGCTGGCGGTCTCGATCTCCACGCACGGCGTGTGGCCGCCGAAGGTATGCGTGATGGAGAAATCGAGCTCGGAGCTGGCGTAGGCGTGAGCCTCCTCGTAGGAATCGAAGCTGCGCCCGGAGGCCTCGAGCAGGGCCAGCGCCAGTTTGTCGCGGATGTCCACGGAAGTCAGCGCCACGCCGATCGATCCACGCGTGCCCCAGAAGCGGATCTTCACCGCGCCCCCCCGGCCGGCTTCTCGAATGCGGCCAGCGCGTCCGCGGAGGCGGTGCCGATCGCCTCGCGCACCGTCGGGAACACCTGGAACACGAGGTTGAAGTGGCTGATCTCGAAGATCTCGGCGACCATCGGCTGCAGCGCCGCCACCACGATGCGCCCGTGCTGGGACTTGGCCTGGCGCGAGGCGAGCATGAAGCAGCGCAGCCCCGCGCTGGAGACGTATTCCAGCCCCTCCAGGTCGAGCACGATCGAGCCGCCGTCGCGCGCACTCTGCTCCACGTGCTTCATGAGCTCGCCGCGGAAATCGTCGCACGTGTCCTGGTCGAGGCGACCGGCCACGGACAGGACTATGGCGTTCGCGTACCGCCGGGGGGAGACGTTCATTGTGAGGATGCGGGTATGAAGCGGACTGACGCCGCCTTTGGGCTATTGTCGGGTACGGCGAGATTGCGGGCAACCCGAAACAGCGAACAGCCCCGAAACAAAAAAACCCGCCTTTGCGGCGGGCTCTGGAAGATGGTGGCCTGGGGCGGAATTGAACCACCGACACATGGATTTTCAGTCCACTGCTCTACCAACTGAGCTACCAGGCCGGAAAAGCCGCAAATTATAGCGTTTCCGATCACCCAAAGCCAGAATCGGGCCATGAAGAAGAACAACAACCGCGGCCTCCGTGTGGCGGGTGCCCTCGCCGTGTGCCTCGCCGGCGGATTCCTGTGCGCCTGGATGAACACACCGCTGCCGTGGATGATCGGACCGCTGGTCGCCATGGCGGTCTTCCAGTTCTCCGGCGCGACGCTGGAAGCCCCGCCGCTCGGGCGCGAGGCCGGCCAGGTGCTGGTGGGCGTGACGCTGGGCCTGTACTTCACCCCGCCCGTGGTGCGCGAGGTCGCCGCCTATGGCGGGTACTTCCTCGCGCTCGGCGTGCTCGCCATCGCCGCCGGCGCCATCAGCGCCACGGTGGTGGCGCGCCTGGCGCGCGTCGATCGCGCCACGGCATGGTTCTCGAGCATGCCCGGCGGCGCCGCCGAGATGGTGATCCTCGCCGAGAAGTTCGGCGCGATGCCCGATCGCGTGGCGCTGGCCAACTCGATGCGCATGCTCTTCGTGGTGACCATCGTTCCCGTCGGCATCACGCTCGCGGGCTTCTCGGGCATGGACGAGTACAGCCCGGCGAGCCTCGACTTCAATGCCGCCGGCCTGGTGGCACTCCTCGCCCTCGGCCTGGGCATCGCGCTGGTCGCGCGCCGCCTGCACGTGCCCAACGCCTTCATGATCGCGCCGCTGCTCGCGACCATCGCGCTCACCGTGGCAGGGGTCGGCTTTTCCTCGGTGCCCACGCCCATCATCAACGCGGCGCAGCTGCTCCTCGCCTGCTCGCTGGGCGCGCAGTTCCAGCAAAGCTTCCTGCGCGAGGCGCCGCGCTTCGTCGCCGCGCTCATTCCCGCGGGCGCATTGATGCTCTTGATGTGCGGGGGCATCGGCGCGGCGCTGTCGTGGGCATCGGGGGTGTACCTGGGCTCCACGCTTTTGGCGGCGGCCCCGGGCGGGATTGCGGAGATGTCGATCACCGCGAAGGTGCTGCAGATCGGCGTGCCCTTCGTCACCGCCGCGCACGTGATCCGCTACCTGG
>JBKJYC010000051.1:0-5335 GCA_046715885.1 Usitatibacter sp. | reverse complement strand
GCCATGAAGAGACGAGCGTTCGTAGGCGGCGCAGCGGCCGCCGCTGCAGCCGGCCTGTTGCCGTCGTGGGCCCAGGAGAAGTTCCCTTCGAAGCCGATCGAGGTCGTGACCCATGCCGGCGCCGGCGGCGGCACCGACATCACGGCGCGGATGATGATGGTCCACGCCCCCGGAGTGCTCGGCACCGAGCTCGTCGTCGCGAACCGCGTCGGCGGCAGCGGCGCCGCGGCGCTCGCGTACGCGGCGTCACGCCCGCGCGACGGCCACACCATCCTGCTGGTCACGCAGTCGCACCTGCTCACCATCCTGCAGGGCAAGTCGGCGGTGAAGTACGACGAGCTGGTGGCGCTCGCGCGCGCCACCGCGGACCCGCAGGTGCTCATGGTGGGCAAGTCGAGTCCCATCAAGAGCGGCCAGGAGCTGGTGGCCGCGGGCAAGGCCCGCAAGCTGAAGACGGGCGTCACGCACATCGGCAGCATCGACCACATCACCCTGGTGGGATTCGCCCGCAAAGCCGGGCTGCAGGCGCCCACCGCGGTGCCGTTCCGCGGCGGCGGCGACATCGTCGTCAACGTCGTGAGCGGCAACCTCGACGTGGGGATGCTCAATTACGCCGAGGCCGAGTCGCAGATCAAGGCGGGCGACGTGCGCCCCCTCATGGTGCTTTCCGCGGCGCGCCTGAAGGTGATGCCGGACGTGCCCACGGCGAAGGAGCTCGGCATCGACGCCGACTACTCGACCGTGCGCGGCTTCGTGACGCTCAAGGGAACGCCCGAGGACCGCCTGAAGGTGCTGGAGGATGGGCTCCTGAAGGCGATGAAGGGCCAGATGTACACGGCGTACATCGACACCTCCGGGCAGGCGCCCGACAGCGTGGCGCCACGCTCCACGTGGCAGGCGCAGCTCGACGCCATGTATCGCGACGCGGAGAGCGAACTGAAGAACCTCGCCCCGGCAAAGTAGCCGTGCGCCGTCAGGACGTGATCGTGGCGGCGGTGTCGCTCGCCGCCTGCGCGGCGGCTTTCGCCCTCACCTTCCATTTCTCCACCACCACGCCGGCGGCGATGATGAGCGGGATGGGCGCGGAGTTCTTCCCGCGGCTCGTCCTCGCGGTGATCGCGATCCTGGCGCTGTGCATCGCCTTCGGCATCGGCAACCCGCCGATGCAGGCGCCTGCGCCGATCCCCGCGGCGGTGTGGGTCACCGCGGGCGTGCTCGCGGCCTACGTCGCCGCGCTGGAGCTCCTCGGCATGTGGCTCGCCTCGTTCATCCTCCTCGTGGGCCTCGGACGGATGTGGGGTGAACGGAGCTGGGCAAAGCTCTGCGCGTCCGCCATCGCGCTGCTCGTGGTCCTCTACCTGGTGTTCGTGCGCGTCCTGAAGAGCAACTTTCCCGACGGACTCCTGCAGAGGCTGTGGTCGTAATGGACGCCTTCCTCGGCGGGATGGGCGCCGCGCTCCAGCCGGAGATCCTGCTGCTGGTGGTCGCGGGCACGCTGCTCGGCATCGTGGTCGGCGCGCTTCCCGGGATCAGCGGGAGCACCACCACGGCGCTGCTGCTGCCGCTCACCATCACCATGTCGCCCAACGCCGCGCTTGCGTTCCTGGGCTCGATCTACTGCGCCGCGAACTACGGCGGGTCGATCACCGCCATCCTGATCAACACGCCGGGCGATCCCTCCGCTTCGGCGACGGCCTTCGACGGCTATCCGCTCGCGCAGCGCGGCGAGGCCGGGCGCGCGCTCGGCATGTCGGCGGTCGCGAGTGCCATCGGCGGGATCTTCAGCGTGGTGGTGCTGATCGTCGCGGCGCCGCTGCTGGCGCGGCTCGCCTACCAGTTCGGGCCGCCGGAGTATTTCGCCCTCGCGCTCTTCGGGCTGTCGATGGTCGCCGCCGTGGGCGGCGAATCGCCGGCGAAGAACCTGCTCGCGGCCGCCTGCGGCGTGCTGCTCGCGACCGTCGGCCTGGACCTCACCACCGGCGTGGAGCGCTTCACCTTCGGCGTGCCCGCGCTCTCCGACGGCCTCGACTTCATCCCCGTGCTGGTAGGCCTCTTCGCGGTGGCCGAGCTCTTCGAGCGCGTGGCGCAGCGCGGCGTGGTGCAGGAATACATCAAGCTCAAGTCGATCGAGATGCCGACCTGGGCCGACTTCAGGAAATGCGCCAAGGCGATCAGCTTGTCCAGCGTGATCGGCACCTTCATCGGCATCCTGCCGGCGCTCGGCGCCACGACCGCGGCGCTCATCTGCTACAACGAGACGCGGCGGTGGTCGAAGCACAAGGAGGAGTTCGGCAAGGGCGCGATCGAGGGCGTGGCCGGGCCGGAAGCGGCCAACAACGCGGCCGTGGGTGGTGCCATGGTGCCGACGCTGGCGCTCGGCATCCCCGGGAGCACCACCACGGCCATCATCCTCGCCGGCCTGCTGATCCAGGGCGTGCGCCCCGGTCCGCACCTCTTCAACGAGCAGCCCACGCTGCTCTATGTGGTCTTCGGCTCGATGCTGATGTGCAACCTGCTCTACCTGGTCTTCGGATTCACGTTCGCACGCGGGTTCGCACGGCTCGCGCGCATTCCAGAGTGCTACCTGTGGCCGTCGGTCTTCATCCTGTCGGTGGTCGGCGCTTATGCGCCCAACCAATCGCTGGTGGACGTGATGATCATGCTCGGGTTCGGCGTGGTGGGTTACATGTTCCGCCGCTACGGTTTCTCGCCCGCGCCCCTCATCATGGGCCTGGTGCTGGGCAAGATGGTCGAGGAGACGCTCAAGCAGTCGCTCCTCATCTTCGACCAGGACTGGACGCAGTTCTTCGCGCGCCCGATCGTCGTGGCGCTTTTCGCCATCACGGTGCTGGGCATCTTCACGCCGGTTCTCCTGCGCGCCTGGCGGCGCTTGCGGACGTGAAGCCCCGGATCGCATTGATGCTGGGCGACTGCGCCGGAATCGGTTCGGAGCTGCGCGCGCGCGTGCTGGCGGTGAAGGCGGCGGCGGCGCGCGGCATCGGATGCCTGGGGCCGTTCCCGTCGGACACCGTGTTCCTCAAGGCCTTCGCCGGCGAGTTCGACGGCGTGCTCTCGATGTACCACGACCAGGGCCAGATCGCGACCAAGCTGAAGGGGTTCAATCGCGGCGTGACGGTCACCGCGGGGCTCGAGACCGTTTTCACCACGCCCGCGCACGGCACCGCGTTCGACATCGTCGGCAAGGGCGTGGCCACCACCGGCGCGCTGGAGCAGGCGGTCCGCCTCTGCGCGCACCTGGCCGTGGCCCGGAAGGTACTCCAATGACCGGGATCACGGACTATGTCGCGGGCTTCGTGGTCGGCACGCAGGCGCGCGACATCCCGAAGGACGTCGCCCGACTGGGCAAACGCTCGGTGCTGGACGGCCTCGGGCTGGCACTCGCAGGCGCGGCTTCGGAGTGCGGCGGGATCTCGCGTCGCTACCTCGCCTCACTGGGCATCGCCTCGGACCGCGGCTCCACCGTGATCGGCAGCGCGATGCGGCTTCCGGCGCGCTTCGCCGCGTTCGCCAACGGGCTTGCCATCCACGCGGACGACTTCGACGACACGCAGCTCGCGGTGGCGAAGGATCGCGTCTACGGCCTGCTCACGCATCCCACTGCGCCCGCGCTGCCGCCCGCGCTCGCCCTGGCCGAACGCGACCGGCGCAGCGGCGCGGACCTCATGGTCGCCTACCAGGTGGGCGTGGAGGTCGAGTGCAAGGTGGCCGAGGCGATCCAGCCGCGCCACTACCAGCACGGATTCCACAGCACCGCGACCTGTGGCTCGATCGGCGCGGCGGCCGCCGCCGCGAAGCTGCTGGGGCTCGACCGCGATGCGACGCGCCGGGCGCTCAGCATCGGCGCCACGCAGGCGGGCGGGCTGCGCGAGAACTTCGGCACCATGACCAAGCCCTTCCACGCCGGGCGCGCGGCGGAGAACGGTGTCGTCGCCGCCGAGATCGCGGCGCTCGGTTTCACGGCTTCCCCCAACGGCCTGGAAGCCGATCGCGGCTTCTTCCGCGCCGCGGGCGGCGGCTTCAGCCCCGAGTTCATCGAGGGCAAGCTGGGCGCGCCATGGACCTTCGCCTCGCCGGGTGTGTCGATCAAGCCGCATCCGAGCGGCTCGCTCACGCATCCGGGCATGGCGGTGATGATGGAATTGATCCTCGCCCACGACCTGCGCCCGGAGCGCATCCGGCGCGTGACGGTGGGCACCAACCACAACATGCCCAACGCGCTCATCCACCACCAGCCCGCCAACGAACTGCAGGCGAAGTTCAGCATGGAGTTCTGCATGGCGATGCTCCTGCTCGAGCGCAAGGCGGGGCTCGAGCAATTCACCGACGAAGCGGTCCATCGCGCCGACGTGCAGGCCCTGATCCGCAAGATCGAGTTCGGCGTGCACCCCGAGGCCGAGGCCGCGGGATTCGACAAGATGACCACCCTCATCGAGGTCGAATGCCTCGACGGCTCGAAGGTGGCGGGCCGCGCCGACTTCGGCAAGGGCAGCCCCGCCAATCCCATGACCGACGCGGAGCTCGGGGAGAAATTCCTGCAATGCGCCGCCTGGGGCGGCCTCGACCGCGCGCGGGCCGAGCGCGTGCTCGACCTGGCCTGGCGCCTCGATGAACTCTCCGACATCAACGAACTCACCCTACACCTTCGCTGACTCCCTCCCATGCCCCATATCCCCGCTTCGCCCGCACTTTCCCGTTTTCGCGTCGTCGACATGACGCAAGTCCGCGCCGGCCCCACGGCCGCGCGCCAGCTCGCCGACTGGGGCGCCGACGTGATCCAGGTGCAGATGCCCGAGCACATGCGCGGCGACGACACGCTGGGCGGCCAGGAAGGCTCGGACTACCAGTACACGCATCGCAACAAGCGCTCGATCACGCTGAACCTGAAGGAGGCCGAGGGCATCGAGGTGCTGAAGAAGCTCGTGGCCACCGCCGACGTGCTGCTGGAGAACTTCCGCCCCGACGTGAAGACGCGCCTGGGCATCGACTACGACGCACTCTCCAAGGTGAATCCGCGCCTGGTCTACGCCAGCATCTCCGGGTTCGGCCAGACCGGGCCCTACGCGAAGCGGCCGGGGTTCGACCAGATCGCGCAGGGCATGGGCGGGCTGATGTCGGTCACGGGCCTTCCGGAGCACGGCCCGCTGCGCGTCGGCATTCCCATCGCCGACCTCTGCGGCGGCATCTTCGCGGCGTACGGCGTGACGGTGGCCCTGCTCGAGCGCGAGGTATCCGGGAAGGGCCAGTGGCTGCACACCTCGCTCCTCGAGGCGATGATCTACATGATGGATTTCCAGACTTCGCGCTGGACGCTGGA
>JBKJYC010000050.1:0-3369 GCA_046715885.1 Usitatibacter sp. | reverse complement strand
CCTCGTGGACCTTGCCGGGCTCGAGGCGGATGTCCACGGCCACACTTTTCGATGGAGCCGCACTCGGCGCGGGATCGGCGGGGAGGGCGGGAAGTGCGGCGAGAAGCAGCAGCGCAAGAGGGCTCTTCATGACCCATTATCGCCTGCCGTGGTAACATCGTCCGCATGCATTTTCCGGCCCATTATTTCTTCTGGTCCTGGTTTCCGACGCCGCTGGCGGCCGGGAGGATTTGACGCGAACCGGAAGTTGAGACGCGAACCCCGAAAGCCGCCAGCCGCCAACTGGCGGTTTTTTTATTTCCCATGACCCACTACCGAACCGACGACGTCCGCATCGAGCAGGGTGACGAGCTCCTCGCCCCGATGCAGGTCATGCGCGAGCTGCCTGCCACGGACCGCACCGAGGAGACCACCTTCGAGGGGCGCCGCTCGGTGCACGACATCCTTCGCGGCGCGGACGATCGCCTGCTGGTGGTGGTGGGCCCCTGCTCGATCCACGACCCGAACGCGGCGCTCGAATACGCGCGGCGCCTCAAGTCCGAGCGCGACCGCCTCGAGGCCGACCTCGCGATCGTGATGCGCGTTTACTTCGAGAAGCCGCGCACCACGGTGGGGTGGAAGGGGCTCATTAACGATCCGCGCCTGGACGAGACCTTCGACATGAACGAGGGCCTGCGCCTCGCGCGCAAGCTCCTGCACGACATCAACGACGCAGGCGTGCCCTGCGGCACCGAGTTCCTGGACCTCATTTCGCCGCAGTACATCGCCGACTTCATCGCCTGGGGCGCCATCGGCGCGCGTACCACCGAGTCGCAATCACATCGCCAGCTTGCCTCGGGGCTGTCGTGCCCGGTGGGATTCAAGAACGGCACCGACGGCAACATCCGCATCGCCGTGGACGCCATCAAGGCGGCCTCGGCGCGCCACCACTTCATCTCGGTCACGAAGTCGGGCCACGTGGCGGTATTCAAGACCGCGGGCAACGAGGATTGCCACGTGATCCTGCGCGGCGGCAAGGCGCCGAACTACGATGCGGCCAGCATCGAAGCCGCGTGCAAGGAGCTCGCCGCCGCGGGCCTGGCCCAGCGCTTGATGGTGGACTTCTCCCACGCCAATTCGTCCAAGCGGTTCCAGAAACAGCTCGATGTCGGCGCGGACATCGCGCGCCAGCTCGGCGCTGGCGAGGAGCGCATCGTGGGCGTGATGGTCGAGAGCCACCTCAACGCCGGCCGCCAGGACCTGGTGCCGGGCAAGCCGCTCGACTATGGCGTGTCGATCACCGACGCGTGCATCGGGTGGGCCGACACCGTGACATTGCTCGACGCGCTGGCCGATGCGGTGCGGCGGCGGCGCGTCGCCAGGGAGGAATAGCCATGAAAGCCGAGAAGACCACGCCCATCGCGGTCGTCGGACGCACCGACGACCTGCGAATCGGGGCGATTCGGGCGCTGCTCGCCCCGCAACTGCTCACCGAAGAGATGCCCGTGGATGCGGCATCGCTCGCGACGGTGGCCAATGCGCGCCAGGCGATCCACCGCGTGCTCCACGGCGCCGACGACCGCCTGCTCGCGATCGTTGGTCCGTGCTCCATCCACGATTCGGCCGCCGCCCTCGAATACGCGCGCAAGCTGCGCGCCGCGGCCGCCGCGCGCGAGCACGAGCTGCTCGTCGTGATGCGCGTGTACTTCGAGAAGCCACGCACCACCGTGGGCTGGAAGGGCTTCATCAACGACCCGAGGCTGGACGGCAGCTTCGCGATCAACGACGGGCTGCGCCAGGCGAGGAAGCTGCTGCTGGAGATCAACCGCCTGGGGCTGCCCGCCGGCACCGAGTTCCTCGACCTGCTCTCGCCGCAGTACATCTCGGACCTGATCGCGTGGGGCGCCATCGGCGCGCGCACCACGGAATCGCAGTCCCACCGGCAGCTCGCTTCCGGCCTGTCGTGCTCCGTGGGCTTCAAGAACGGCACCGACGGCTCGGTGAAGATCGCGGTCGATGCATTGCGCGCGGCGGCCGCGCCGCACGCGTTCATGGGGATGACCAAGACCGGGCAGGCGGCCATTTTCGAGACCATGGGCAACGAGGACTGCCACGTGATCCTGCGTGGCGGCAAGGCGCCCAACTACGACGCGACCGGCGTCGAGGCGGCCTCGAGGGAGCTCGCAGACGCCGGCCTGGCGCCGCGCGTGATGATCGATTTCTCCCACGCCAATGCGTCGAAGCAGTACCAGCGGCAGGTGGACGTGGCCCGCGACGTGGCGGCACAGATGGGGGCGGGCGACGAGCGGATCGTGGGCGTCATGGTGGAAAGTCATTTGAACGCCGGGCGCCAGGACCTCGTACCCGGGCAGGAGCTCGCCTACGGCGTGTCGATCACCGACGCATGCATCGGGTGGGCCGACACCGAAACGGTCCTCGAGCTGCTCGCCGAGGCGGTTCGCAAGCGCCGCCTCGCCAACCGCGAATGAAGAAGCAGGACGAATTCCGCATCCTCGGCAAGCGCGCCGGCAACGAGGACTCGATCCGCTTCGAGTACCAGGGCGTCACGTTCGATCAGGACTGCTTCCACGTGGTCGCGGGCCTGAACGCGGTGGACACGCGCGAGTACACCGAGCAGACATTCCGTGCGCTGAAGGAGGCGGGCCAGGCCTGCGCGCGCATGGGCGCCTACAAGCCGCGCACGAGCCCGTACTCGTTCCAGGGCTACGGCAAGCAATGCCTGCCGTACGTCTTCGAGCTCGCCGGAAAATACGCCGTCCGCGTGATCTCGATGGAGGTCACCAAGGAAGAGCACGTGGACGAGATCCGCGAGGCGTTGCGCCAGACCGGGGGTGCCACCGGCGTCATGCTGCAGATCGGCACGCGCAACACGCAGAATTTCGAGTTGCTGAAGACCGTCGGCAGCCAGCGCGAGTTTCCCATCCTCCTCAAGCGCGGCTTCGGCATCACGCTGCACGAGTCGCTGCTCGCGGCCGAGTACGTGGCGAGCGCCGGCAACCGCGACATCGTCTTTTGCCTGCGCGGCATGAAGACCAACTTCGGCGATCCGCACCGCAACCTCGTCGACTTCGCCCACGTGCCGGTGGTGAAGCGCCTCACGCGCATGCCGGTGTGCGTCGACCCGTCCCACTCCGTCGGCATCCGCGCCGATTCGAGCGATGGGCTGCCGGACATCTTCAACGCCGCCGCGCAGGGCATCGTCGCCGGCGCCAACCTGGTGTTGACTGACGTCCACCCCGAGCCGCGCAAGGCGCTGGTGGACGCGGCCCAGGCGCTTCGCATACGCCTCGCGCACGATCGCACAGTCCTCGAGGAAGCGCGGCAGCTCCTCGAGCGTGATCGCCTGTCCCGCATCCACCAGCGCCTTCG
>JBKJYC010000049.1:0-3343 GCA_046715885.1 Usitatibacter sp. | reverse complement strand
CTCGGGTTCGAAACCGGCGCCCTGGGATTGATCTTCGCCGCCGGTGGCCTGGGCTCCCTCGCGGGCGCCTGGTTGGCACCGCGCCTGGCGCGCCGCTTCGGCGCGGCGAGGGCCATGCTTTGCGGGCTGGTGCTCCTTGCTGCCGGCGCTGCGCTGATTCCCCTGGCCGCGGGCGCCACAGTCGTGGGCGCGGTGCTGCTGATCGCGCACCAGGTGGTCGGCGATGGAGGCCACACGCTCTACGACGTGCACGACCGGACCCTGCGCCAGACCGCGGCGCCCGCCGCCATGCTCGCGCGCGTGGACGCCGGCATCCGCACCATCGGCCAATGGGCCACGCTCGTGGGCGCGATCGCGGGTGGGGCGCTCGCCACCGCCATTGGCGCGCGCACGGCGCTGGTCGTGTCCGCCGCGCTGATGGCCGCCGCGGCCGTGCTCCTCTACGTCCGGCTCTTGCGCCCCAATCCTTGAAGCGGCGGCCGCGCTACCTACCTCCCGCCCTCGGTACTTTCTTTGCCTTGGACTTACGCTTTTCGGGCTTCGGATATTGCACCAGCTTGCCTACCTGCAACTCGAACGGATCGCGCTTCGCCAGAAGGCGCGCCTGCCGCGCCGTGACGAGCGGATAGTGCCGCAACTCGGCGAGACGATCGTGCACGTCCCAGCAGTCCTTCCCGTTGGTCACCCAATGCGTCGGGTCGATGCATCGCAGGTCGTAGGCCGCCGAGTAGCTGCGCAGCGTCTTGCGTCCGCGCTTGTCGAAATACTCGTGGAAGTACGACATCGCCAGCTCGCGCAGCGAGCGGTAGACCGGATCCCGGAAGCGCAGCGGCGCGCCGTTGGTCTTGGAGATGGCGCCCCAGCAGCGACCGCGCCGGAACACCGCGATCGCATGCGGATAATCGGAAAGGTCGCAGTCCAGGTGCATCACCAGCGGCGGCTCGCCGTGGATCCAGAGTGCGGCCGCGGCGAGGAAGGCGCCTTCCATGCAGTGGGCTTGGCGATTCTTGAGCACTTCGCGCACGGAATAGAGCGTTTCCCCGCCGATCTCATGGTTCGTCGGGGTGGCGTTGAGGTAGCGCTGGATCTTCTGGGGCGAGTCGAGCCGCGCCAGACGGGTGTATTCAGCGCGGCTCAACCCCAGGTCCTTGCGCCTCGCGTACCGCTTCTTGATCGGCCCATCCATTCGTAACCCCTTGTAGGACATGTAGGATTTCTCCTGCATCGGCCGCCACTCGGCCAGCCCATATTAGCGGAAGGGGGGGCCGCCTACGGCCGGCACCATGATCGTTACGGAGCACAGTGAGCTGCAGTTTCGCACCCTGCTGGGAAAGCTTCCGGCGGGCGCTTACACCTGTGACCGCGCCGGGCTCATCACCTACTTCAACCGCAGCGCCGCGGAGCTCTGGGGGCGCGAGCCGCGGCTGAACGATGCCGCCGACCGATACTGCGGGTCCTACCGGCTCTACTCCACGGCCGGCACGCCGATCAACCATGATCGCTGCTGGATGGCGCTGGCGTTGCACGAAAATCGCGAATACAACGGGCAGGAAATCGTCATCGAGCGGCCAGATGGCTCGTATGCCACTGCGCTGGCCCATGCCAACCCGCTGCGCGAGGAGGACGGGACGATCGTGGGCGCCGTGAACGTGCTCGTGGACATCACCGAGCGCCGTGCGGCCGAGGAAGCGCTCAAGCTGGAGGCGCGGCGCAAGGACGAGTTCCTGGCCACGCTCGCGCACGAGCTGCGCAACCCCCTGGCGCCGATCCGCAACGCCGTCGAATTCCTCAACGCGAAGGGCTCGGACGAGCCCGACGTGGCGTGGGCACGCAATGTCATCGACCGGCAGCTCGTGCAGCTGACCCGGCTCCTCGACGACCTGCTCGACCTGGGCCGCATCACGCGCGACTCGCTCGCCCTTCGCAACGAAGTGGTGGGGCTGGTGGCCCTGTTGCAGGGAGCGGTCGAGAACGCCCGCCCTGAAATCGCCCAGCGGGGCCACGAGCTGGTGGTGCAGCTCCCCGAGGAGCCGATCGTCGTGCGCGCAGATGCGGTGCGGCTGACCCAGGTGTTCGCCAACCTGCTCGACAACGCCGCGAAGTACTCCGAGCCGGGCGGGCGCATCGAGGTCGCGCTCGAGCGGCGGGGCTCGTGGATCGAGGTGCGCGTCACCGACAACGGCATCGGGATCGTGGCCGCCGAGCTCCCGCATGTCTTCGACATCTTCACGCGGCTGGACACCTCGCGCTCGCGCAAGACCGGGGGCCTCGGCATCGGGCTGTCGCTGGTGAAGCGCCTGGTCGAGATGCATGGCGGCACCGTCGCGGCCTTCAGCGAGGGGCCCGGCCGCGGCAGCGTCTTCACGGTGCGGTTGCCCGCGGCGCTCGACACGAGCGTCCCGTCGAACGACTCGGACTTCAACGCCCTGGCCGGCGTGGCGCCGCGCAAGCCCCTCGACATCCTCGTGGTCGACGATCGATTGGACACCGCGATGTCCTTCGGCAAGCTGCTGGAGCTGCTCGGGCACCGGGTGCGGCTCGCGCACAACGGGCCCGATGCGCTCGTGGCCGCCGAGGATTTCCGGCCCCAGGTCGTGCTCCTGGACATCGGGCTGCCGTTCCTCAACGGCTACGAGGTCGCGAAGAACCTGCGTGCCCGCGCCTGGGGACGGCGCCCGGTGCTGATCGCCACGACCGGGTGGGGACAGGACGAGGACAAGCGCCTGTCCGCCGACGCGGGGTTCGACCACCACTTCGTGAAGCCGGTCGATCCTGTCGCACTGCTCAAGCTGCTGGCCACGCTACCGCAGCTTCAGTAGGACTGTTACCGCGCGTTTGTTGCACGCGGGGCACAAGTCCCGGATAGTGAGGCGCCCTTTTCCCCGGAGGTCATGAACGTGCGCTACCTGCTGCGCTGCCTCGCCCTCGCATCGCTCGCGCTCGCCGCGGGCGCGCAGGACTATCCGACGCGACCGGTGAAGATCATCGTGCCCTTCTCGCCCGGAGGCGCGGTCGACGGGCCCACGCGCATGGTCGCGAATGAGCTCGCGAAGCGCCTGAACCAGGGCGTGGTCGTCGAGAACCGGCCCGGTGCGGGAGCCACCATCGGCAGCGAGGCCGTGGCGAAGGCGCCGGCGGACGGCTACACGCTCCTGCTCGCCTCGCAGACGAACGCGATCAGCGCGACCCTCTATGCGAAGCTCAACTTCCAGCCCATCGACGACTTCGCACCCATCGGGCTCATCGCGCGCGAGCCCGCCGTGCTGGTCGTGCATCCGGCCTTTCCGGCGAAGTCGGTCGCGGAGCTGATCGCGCTCGCCAAGGCGAGCCCCGGCCGGATCCA
>JBKJYC010000048.1:0-2929 GCA_046715885.1 Usitatibacter sp. | reverse complement strand
TTGCCGATGTTGGCGGGCCGCGAGATGTACAGCCCGTCCTCGAACACCGTTTCGCGCTGGATGACGTCCTCGATGCGGCGGTGGAACACGGAAACGCTCACGTTGCCGCCGCCCGCGGGGTAGTGCTCGTAGGCCGCGTCCAGCCCCCAGGCGAGCTCGGGCTTGAGGCCGGGATTGCCGATGAAGTCGGGCGTGGTCGGTGAGTTGTTGGGTGCGAAGAAGCGGCGGGGCACCAGCTCCTGGATCTGCGGCGTCTTGTAGGTGCGCGCCAATCCCATCCTCACCTGGTCCTTCTGGCTGCCGGGCAGTTTCCAGAGCAGGTTCACGATCGGGCTTGTTACGCTCGAACGGTTGCGGATGGCCTCGTAGGTGTTGCCTTCGCTGCGCGTCTCGATGCCTTCCCAGCGCAGACCCAGGTAGACGGCGAAGCGCTCGGTGACATCCCACTCGTTCTGGCCGAAGAGCGCCAGCCGGCGGATGCTCGTGTCGAAGATCTCATCGAGTCGCTGGCCGAAGCCGGTCGCCGGGTTGAGATCCTCCTGCAGGCGCGTATCGTCGCGCTCCGACCACGCACCGTCCCAGCCCGCGACGAGCGCGTGCCCCTTCATGATCGGGAACGTGTACTTGCCCTGCGTGGTGAGGCCCACGTCGCGGATGGTGCTGTCGACCGTGCGCACGAGGGTCTGGATGCCGTCCACGTTGTTCGCGGCGAATGTCGAGGCCGACTCGAAATCGAAAACGGTGGTGCCGAGCTTCGCGTCCACCCGGCTGCCATCGGCGAAGCGCCTCACCCATTGGCCGTTGGCGCGAAAGGTGTTGTTGCGGTTGCGGATGCGCAGGTCCGTGGAAACGTACGGCGGCGGATCGCCGAGGACCGGCGTGTTGTCCTCGATGAGGTGGCCGCGGAAGATGTTGTGCAGCGCGAAGGCGTCAAGGTTCAGCGTGTGGTTCTGGCCCAGGTTCCACGACAGCCGCGGCGAGATGTTGAAGTTGGTGCCCCAGCCCTCGTTGCGCCGTCGGCTGAGGAAGAACTGGGTCAGGTCGAAATCCGGGTCATAGACGCGCTGCTCGTTGAAACTCTCGTTCACGAACGAGAAGCGCACGGCATTGAAGGGCAGCGTCCAGGACATGCTCCCGGAGCGATCTGCCCATTGGCCCGATGCGGTGAAATTGGGCTTGTCATGCTCCGTCGATGCGCCCACCTTGAGCTCGCGCCGTTGCGTGGACAATGCCCGCCGCAAAACGACGTTGATCGTGCCGGCCACCGCCCGGGTGCTGAACTCCGCCGTCGCCCCGCGGACGATCTCGATGCGCTCGATCATGTCCGGAGCGATGCTGTCGAGCGTGAAACCGGGCGGCATGCGCTCGCCGTTCACCAGGATCTGGGTGTAGCCGCTGCTCAGGCCTCGCATGCGCACCCCGCCACCGCGTCCGCCCGGGCCGGCATCGATCGTCACGCCGGGCAGGCGCTTCAGGACCTCGAGCAGGTTCGTGTCGCCATATTTGGTGATCTCCTCGCTGTTGACGATGATCTTCGAGGCGGTCGATTCGCGCCGCTCGGCCAGGCCGTCGGCCTGGACCTCGATCTTCTCGATTTTGACGGGCTCGTCTTTCCGGGGCGGCGGAGGGGTGGCGGGTTGCTGGGCTTCGCAGAGGACGGGGAGCAGGCAAGCAGCGAGGGCGAGGTTTCGGCGCACCGGATTTGTTCTCGGATCGTTGTTCGGACGGGCAGCACAGGCTACCAGCCTGTTGCCGCCCTTGTCCTTGCCGCGGGAGGGGCCGGAAGTTCCAGCGTTCCACATCCGGAGGAACGCTCGTGCACGATGCCGCGGTCCCTAGAACCTCCCGAACGAGTGATAGAGGGCGGGTCTTTTCACGTGAATCCCCTTCGAATACCGTCAAGTTGCCTTCGTTCGGCGGTGGCGCAAGAATACGGCAGGAACGCAGCCCGGGCTTCCGCAACCACCCGAGGGAACATCATGAACCAGCCCAAGCTTCCGCACCTCTGCGCCGACGACAGCCATGAAGAGCAGCCGACCCCGCCCGCCAACCCGGAGATCCGTGCCCTGCACGATCTCGAGCTCGACCTCGCGGGCGGCGGCGACTCGGTCATCACCTGGCCCTGAGCGGGCCTTTCGACGCGCGGTAGGTCACCCCTCCCGGCATCAGGGCCGCGGCGCGATCGCGCGTGCGGCGCCCGTGAGGTCGAGGACGTGCAGCCCGAGCGATCCGCGATCGACGATGTACACGTAGCCACGCTCGTCGACCTCGACGTTGTTGGTGAGCGGGCTGCCGCCGGGAATGAAGTACGCCACTTCCCGCGGATGGTACGGATCGCGCACGTCCAGCACACGCACGCCCGCGTTGAACCACGCCAGGAACACGAGCTTGCCGTAGTAGATGGGCGCGAAGCTCTCGTTCGACGAATGCGCGCCGAAGCGGCCCTTGGCGCAGAACCCCCCCGCCGCTTCCGGAACCTCCCACGTCGCCGCGATGACGGGCGCCGCTTCGTTCGTGACATCGGCGAACCAGCTCTTCTGGCGCGCCTCCCGGCAGTGGTAGGTGAGCGCCTCGTTCACGACCAGCACGAAGTCGCGGCCGCCGATGCCGGTGATCGGGAACGTCGTATGGGCGCCGTACTCGCGCGGGAGGTCGAGACGGCCGACTTGCGGGACGAGCAGGTTGGCTTCGGTCGGCTCGCGCGGCCCCTCGAGGAGCTTCTTCCGGTCCACGATCTGGAGCACGCCATCCGCGTTGGTGCCGTAGCCGAAGTACACGCGGTTGCCCCTGGGTCCTGTGGAGATGGGGCCGTGCAGGCCCGTGGGGACGGGCCCGCTGGCCCCGGGCTGCTGACCGACGAGTCCGAAGGCGCGGATGAAGCGAGGACGCGCGGGATTCGAGAGGTCGTAGATCTGCGTCATGCGCGAGG
>JBKJYC010000047.1:0-6064 GCA_046715885.1 Usitatibacter sp. | reverse complement strand
CTTCCTTTCGACAACTTGCAGCCTGCGGGGACGCTCGCTGCCGGCCAGAGGAATTTCCCATGAAACCGTTGTCGCTCGCGGGGCTGATCGGCCTCGCCAGCCTGGGCGCGCAGGCCCAGGCGCCGTACTGGGCCGTACCGGCTCATCCGCTCCAACCCATCGTCGTGACCGCCACCCGGAGCCTCCAGGCCGCCGCGCCGACGTTGCGCGATGCGATCGTCGTCACCCGGGAGGAGCTGGACGAGGCTGGAAACCTCTCGCTCGCCGAGGTGCTCCTGCGGCGCGCGGGCGTGGAATTCCGCGCTACCGGCGGGCCCGGCCAGCCCACGGGGCTTTTCATCCGCGGCGCGAATACCGCCCATACCCTGGTGCTGGTCGACGGCGTGCGCCTGAGCTCGGCGATCGGCACCACGTCGGTCGAGAACATCCCCCTCGAGATGGTCGAGCGCATCGAGGTGGTGAAGGGGCCGCTGTCCAGCCTCTACGGCTCGGATGCGATCGGAGGCGTGGTGCAGATCTTCACGCGCGGCAAGAAAGTGCCGCACTTCTTCGCCACCACCTCTTTCGGCGAGGACAACGACCGGCGCGTTTCGGCCGGGGCGACCGGCGCGGATGCGCTCTCGTCCTTCTCCGTGAACCTCGGCGGGCGCAAGGTCGATGCGCCGAGCGCCACCAATCGGCGGAATTTCTGCCACGACCCGGATCGCGACCCTCACGAGAACGCTTTCTTCGAGGCGAAAGCAGCCCATCGCCTGTGGCAGGGCGAGACGATCTCGATCTCGGCGTTCGTGACGCGCGGCAAGACGCGCTTCGACGGGTGCCCCGATTTCGACGGCCGCATCTTCGACGACCTCAACACGCAGACGCTCACGGGCGTGGCCGTCACGTCCTCCACGCAATTCCTGCCGGGCTGGAACAGCCGCCTCGCGTACCACTACGGCCGCGACGACATCCGCATCACGGGGTCCTTTCCGGGCGCCTTCGAGACGCAGCAGGACCAGCTCTCGTGGGTGAACGAAATCGGCATCGGATCGGGCGCCGCGCTGCTGGCCGGCGCCGAACTGCTGCGCCAGAGAGTCCTCTCCGCGGGCGATGCGCCGTTTGCGCGCGACCGGCGCGACATCGATGCCCTGTTCGCCGGCATGAACCAGACGTGGGCGGGCCAGCGCTTCGAAGGCAGCGTGCGGGTCGATCGCGACAAGGACGACGCGCAGTTCGGCACGCGCACCACGGGCTCGGCCAGCTACGGCGCGCCCTGGCCCGGCTGGGGGATGCTCTCCGCGACCTACGGGACGGGCTTTCGCACGCCGACGTTCTTCGACCTCTACGGGCCCACGTCGGACTTCTACCGCCCGAATCCCGAGCTCCTCCCCGAGCGCAGCCGCAGCCGCGAGATCGCGCTGCGCTCCGAGCCCGGCAAAGCGCTCCAGTGGCGCCTCACCGCTTTCGACATCCGGATCGAGGACCTCATCGCCTTCGTCGTGCCCGCGGGCCCGGGAGAATTCCCCACCGTGCGCAACGTGAAGCGCGCGCACATCCGCGGCGTCGAGGCGAATCTCGACTTGAACTGGATCGGCGTGCGCTGGCGCGCCGCCCTCACCGCGCAGCGACCGCGCGACGACGAGAGCGGCAAGCGCCTGCCCGGGCGCACCGAGCGCCTCGGATCGCTCGACGCCTCGAAGCGCATCGGCGACGCCTGGACCCTGGGCGCCACCGTGCTCGCGAGCGGGGATCGTTATGATTCGGTGGACGAGTCCCCCTCCACCCGGCTAAGTGGCTATGCGCTGGTGGACGCCCGAGTGCGCTATGCGGTCACGAAGCGATGGTCGGTGGAGCTCAACGCCACCAACCTGCTCGACCGGAAGTACGAGAGCGCCGTCGGCTACGACGCGCCGCGGCGCGGCGTGATGCTCAACCTGCGGTTCGAGGCGTTCTAGCCCGAGGACGTGATGAAGCAATCGACCGTCCGTGACATTGACGCGCAATCCTGGCGCGCCAATCCCTTCGTGGAAGCCTCCCCTGAGCAGTATTCCGTCCTGTCTTCCGGTGCTTACCACCGGGTCGTAAAGGTGCCGATCACCCAGGACCGCCGCGTGTGCCTCGCCCGCCACCAACTCTTGAAGGCCGACAAATACCGGGCGGCGTTCTCATCCGGCGAGTTCCTGCAATGGCTCGAAGCACCAACTGGTCCGCTGCTGCAGGATGGCGTGTTCTTCAATGGAACCGGTAGCCATTGGCACTTCCTCATCGATGGACTCGGTACCTTCCACACGGTGGGCGAATGCGAAAGGAAGACGCTCTTTGTCGATGCTGACGTTTCCGACGAGCAAATCGGGTTCGTGCTGGATTTCGCCCTTAAGGCGGGGTTCCGACGCTTTCGGGATGTGCAACGCCTTTCGGGCACCTGCTTTCGGGTTTCCAATTGCACCTTCTATTGCAGGCAGAGGTTCACCCAGAAGGTCCATCGGATTCGCTCGGTCTTGGGTCTCGGCGAATCCCGTTCGAGCAGCGGTCATAAGAGATTCTTCGTCCTCCGAAACAAGGCTCCGATGCGCCGACTTCTCAACCAGGATCGGATCGGCGCCCTGCTCCAGGAGCGGTTTGCATTCCGGGTGGTCGATCCTTCCGCGATGAGCTTGGCCGAGCAGGCCCTCACCTTCAGGGATGCGCAGGTCGTGGTCGGCCCGCACGGCGCCGGCCTGGCCAACGCGATCTTCGCCTCCAAGCTGGCAATGCTCGTGGAAATCTTCCACTCCGAGCCCCAGATCTTCTATCACTCGTTGTGCTACGCACTCGGTGCGCGCCATCACGCGATTGTGGGAGCTCGCATCTCGGAGGGGGTCGCCGACTCGACCCGCCTCGATAATGCCGACTACATTGCCGACGAGGACATCGTGCTACGCGCGTTGGATGCTCTGCTGTCGGGCAACGAGAGGGGTCCGGAGAGGAATCCCGCCAGGAGAGTGGTGCGTGGAGAGTCCGCGTCGTAGGCGGCCGCATTCGTACGCACGGTCCGCCTCATCCTCGAGGTTGCTGAGTCAGTTGCGCACGTAGTAGCCGCGAGCGGCGAACGTGGTCCCGAACTTCGACTCGCGGGCCACGTCGTGCGTGAGCAGCCCGGGCGCCTCGGCCAGGTACTCCCCGATCGCCTCCCACGGGCCGGGACCGTGCTCGGGACGCACCGGGTGGCCGTTGACGATGGTGTCCTCGACGATGAGATAGTCGCCCTTCAACAGGCGCGGCACCCACGCGCGCAACTCGCGCAGCACGTGGTTGCGCGCGTGGTCCGAGTCGAGGATGAGGAACACCGGCCCGCGCCCGGCGGGCAGCAGCGCCAGCGCCTGGTCGTCCATGGAGGGCGCCGCACTGTCGCCGACGAGAAAGCGGATGCGCTCGTGCGAAGCGATCTGGCGCGAGAGCGAGTCGATGTCCAGGGAAACCACGAGGCCGCCGGAGCCGCGCGCGGCGAGCGTCTCGGCGAAGAACAGCGCCGAGCCTCCGTGGCGCGTGCCGGTCTCGATCACGTGCTCGACACGGTGCTCGAAGATGATCTCCTGGTAGTTCCAGATGTCGCTCGGCAGCTTCAGCGTGCGGATTCCGTGCCACGTCATGCCCTTCCACACGTTGGTCTCGTGGAACCAGCGGACGTAGGCTTCGCCCGGAGCGGACATCGTCATTGGGGCAACCTCGCTTCCAGGGGTTTGGTTCCGACCATGCGCATGTCGCGCGGCTCGCGCAGCTTGAACTGCGCCGGCTCCTGCCTCACATCCGCGAGCCCCACCTCGGTGAGCAGGGCGCGCAGCGATTCGGGCGTGTAGCCCCAGCGGTGGATCATCAGCGGGTCCTTCCACGCCGGGTCGCCGTAGAACACCCACATGGTGCGCTGCCCATCCTTGTCGGGCCGCGAGAACTGCTCGGGATTCTCGAGGAAGGTGCGGCAGGCGCTCGCGAGGTTCGGGCACTCGACAATCATGCGTCCGCCGGGCTTGAGCACGCGCAGCCACTCGCGCAGCACATCGGCGATCTCCCAGCGCCAGAAATGCTCGACCACGTGCACCGACAGGATCTCCTCGGCCGAGCCGGCGGCGAAGGGCGCGAGGTCGTGCAGGTCGCAGATCACGTCGGGCTTCAGGCCGGCGCGCGACTCGACCACGTCCACGTTCACGTAGCCGGGCAGGATCTTGTCGCCGCAGCCGAGGTTCAGGCGCATCGGGCGCTCGGCGGCGTCACCCAGTGCCGCGGCCCAGCGGCGGCCGCATTCGAACGCCGAGTGGTCCCGGGCGATGCGGCGCTGCGCTTCGCGCAGCTTCGCTTCGGTGGCCGCGGTATCCTGCAGCGCCGCCATCACGCCGGCCTCCAGGCCCGTTCCGACCGGCACGAGGTCCGCGAAGGCCTGGTATGCCGGCACGGCATCGGCGACAACCAGGCGCCCCGCCCAGATCGGTTCGAGCAGGCGGTTGGGGCTCTTGGACGCCTTCTGGCCCGAGGCCACGCTCGGGATCCACGCGACATCGGCTTGCTCGAGCGCCTTCCAGGTCGACTCGGTGGACCACGGCACCAGTTGCGTGCGAACGCGATCCTCGCGCGCGAGCGAAGCGACGAGGCTCGCGACCTCGGGCGCGGCCGTCGTCACGACGCTCAAATGCACCGGGATGCGCTGCGCGAGGGACTTGAGTTCGGGCGCCTTTTCCACGAGACCGCCGAGGTTCGACGGATGCCCGAACCACACGACGCGAAGCTCGGGCAGCTTCGGCGCGAAGCGCGGAAAGCCGCGCGGGCCCTCGACCGGATCGGTGATGACGACGGCCTCGCGGCCGGCTCGCTCGAGGATCACCCGGGCCAGCGTGTCGGTGCTGGCGACCACGCGGTCGGCCAGGCCGATCAGGGCGCGCAGGTGCGCTCCGAACTGGGGATCGTCGAAGTGGTCATCGCAGATATCCACGACGACCTTCACGCCCCGGGCTTTCATGGCGACCGCGAGCGCCTCGTTGGCCGCGTGGAAGCTCTTCGAGATCACGAGGACATCGACCTGCGCCTGCAGGACGGCCTGCGGCCAGCCCGTGGCCGGAAGCGATGCCAGCTGCACGTGGTGGCCGAGGCGCCCGAGCTGCTGCGCGGGAATCAGCACCCGGTAGCGCGCCGAGGCGAGGTCCGAGGTGGGGCCCGCGGGCGATTGCCGCAGGGGGGCAATCGTGGCGAACAGGATCTTCATCGGATTCAGGCCGCCCCGTCCTTGCGCGTTCCGAGCATGTTCACCATGAGGTAGGGCAGGTACTTGCGCTTGACGCCGCTCTTGGTCTCCGCCTGGATCGCGAGCCGGTTGTCGATGTCCTCGGCGTTCTCGGTGATCTCGATGAATTCGTTGGGGACGGTGGTCGAGAACATCTCGTGCGCCCACGCGAACTCCTCGAACAGCGCTCTCACGCCCTTGTGCGAGAAGCGGAAATAGTCATCGGGATACGGGTGATAGCGCCAGACCCAGGGCACGGACATGTACAGCTTGCCGCCCGGGCGGATCAGGCGCGTGAGGTTCGCGGCGAACGCCCACGGCTGTTCCACGTGCTCGAGCACCGAGCAGCAGATCCCCAGCGCGAAGCGATTCTCCTCCAGCGGGGCGGTGCCGCGCGTGAGGTCCACGACCACATCCACGCCCTTGCCCTCGGCCATGTCGACGCCGACATATTCGGTGTCGGCATAGAAACCGCGGAAGCTCGCGGTCGCGCCGTAGTCCTTGCTGCCGATCTCGAGAACCGGGCCGTCGGCTTGCGGCACCCAATGCTTGAGATACTTGAGTTGGTTGAAGTCGCCCATGGAGTCCGCGGGATTTTATCAGCTTGGCCGCCGATTTTTGCTATCGTCCGGACGTGGTCCCAGACGCCGTCAACCTCGCATCCGTCCAGCGCATCCTCGTGGTGAAGCTGCGCCACCACGGCGACGTGCTCCTCACCTCGCCGGTCTTCCAGGTGCTTCGCAACCGCGCGCCCGCTGTGGAGATCGACGCGCTGATCTACGGCGACACGCGCGACATGCTCGCCGGCCATCCGGCGATCGCGCAGGTGCACGC
>JBKJYC010000046.1:0-2585 GCA_046715885.1 Usitatibacter sp. | reverse complement strand
ACATGGATCTGGTCGCCGAATACTCCAGCCGCATCGTGGCGCTCCAGGGCGGCAAGGTGCTCGCCGACCGGCCCCCCGCGCAGTTCTTCAGCGACCCCGAGATCATCGCCGCCGTGGTCGGCAAGCTGGTCGGCAAGCTGGCGAGAGGCGCCTGATGCTCGCCCTGGACCAGCTTACGGTCGATATCCAGAACAGCCGCATCCTGCGCGGCATCTCGCTCGCGGTCGCCGCGGGCGAGCTGGTCTGCCTCGTCGGGCGAAACGGCGCCGGCAAGACCACGACCTTTCGCACCATCATGGGTTTCCTCAAGCCGGTTTCCGGAACCGTTCGCTTGCGCGACCGGGCGCTCGCCGGCATGGCCACGCACCGCATCGCGCAACTTGGCGTGGGCTACGCGCCGGAGGAAAGCCAGGTGTTCGGCGACTTGAGCGTCGCCGAGAACATCGAGCTGCCGACCTGGACGCGGCCCGGCGGGCGCGACGCCAAGGTGCGGATCGACCTGGCCTACGAGATTTTTCCCCGGCTGCGGCAATTCGCGGCTCGCGGCGGCAACCAGCTCTCCGGAGGAGAGCGCAAGATGGTGTCCATCGCGCGGGCGCTCGCCCTGGATCCCCAACTGCTGCTGCTGGACGAGCCTTTCGAGGGCCTGTCGCCGGCGATCATCCCCAGCATCGGCGAGGGCGTCGCCTCGATCCGCCGCCTCGGCCACGGCGTGCTCATGGCCGAATCCAACGTGCACCACATTCCCGATTTCGCCGACAGCCTCTACGTGCTGGAACGCGGCGAGATCATCTACCACGGCAAGCCCGGCGATGCCTATCCGCCCGAGGTGATGAAGGTCATCACGGGCGGTGCCTAGAGGGAGGTCCCAATGCCCAGGATGCTCACCCGGCAGCAGATCGACCGGTTCTGGCGCGACGGCTGCGTGTTTCCGGTTCGCGTCATGTCGGAGTCCGATGCCGCCGGAATCCGCGCTCGCCTCGAGGAGTTCGAGCGCAGGACCGGCGGGCCGTTGAAAGGCGCCCTGCGCCACAAGTCGCACCTGCTCTTCTCGTGGCTGGGCGACCTGGTGCGCCACGAGAAGATCGTCGATGCCATCCAGGACCTCTACGGCCCGAACCTGTTGTGCTGGACCACCAACTTCTTCATCAAGGAAGCCAACAATCCCGCCTTCGTCTCCTGGCACCAGGATTCCACCTACTGGGGCCTCGACAAGCCCGACGTGGTGACGGCGTGGATCGCGCTCACGCCCAGCAACGCAGCCAACGGCGCCATGGAATTCATCCCGGGCACGCACACCCGCGACCAGATTCCCCATCGCGACACGTTCGCGCAGAACAACCTGCTCACGCGCGGCCAGGAGGTGGCGGTGGCGGTGGACGAGGCGCAGGCCGTGACGATCGAGCTGCGCCCGGGCGAGATGTCGCTGCACCACGTGCGCCTTGTGCACGGCTCCCCGCCGAACCCGTCCAATGACCGGCGCATCGGCCTCGCCATCCGCTACATCCCGACGACCGTGGCGCAAGTGGCGGGCGACGACAGCGCCACCCTCGTGCGCGGCGTGGACGAGCATCGCCACTTCGCGCCCGAGCCGCGGCCCACGAAGGACATGGATCCGGCGTTCGTGGAACTGCACCGGAGAATCACCGAGCGCAACGCGCAGATCCTGTATCGCGGCACCGCCGTGAAGAGCTACAACGACCCCAAGGCGCTTCCGGAGCGATGATGCTGAGGCGCAGGGTCGCGGCTCTTCGAGCCTAGAGCAACAGCGTCCCGATCCACCAGCTCGCCGCCGGGGATCCGTGGCGGAAATCTGGCGCGAGTATATAATGGCGCACGATTTCCCCACCCCGGACCGGACCCATGCGAACGATCGAGCTCCCGATCACTGCCCACCGCGCGACGCGCGGCGGCATCCGCATGGTCCCCGTGGGGGAATCCGTCCTCCGCGCCGACTGACCCCAGCCCGATACCGTCACACCGTGTCGCGCTGCATCCGCGACACAGTCGCGCATTTGGACAAAAGAACAACATGGCTACCCTGCTCAAATCATTGCACCCCCGCTCGTGGTTCACGGGCCTCTGGCTGCACCCGGACTTCCGCAAGCTCTGGGTCTCGCTCACCGCCACGCACTTCGGCGGGCAAGTCACGTTCCTGGCGCTGCCGCTCACCGCGGCGCTGATGTTGAACGCCACGCCCTTCGAGGTGGGCGTGCTGACCGCCTTCGAGGCACTGCCCTACCCGCTCTTCGGCCTGTTCGCGGGCGTGATTGTCGATCGCGCGCGCAAGCTGCCGGTGATCATCATGGCCGACGTGGGCCGCGGCCTGGCGCTGCTCGCCGTGCCGGTGTGCGCGTGGTTCGGCGTGCTCTCGATGCCGGTGCTCTACGTCGTGGGCTTCCTGGTGGGCATCGGCACGGTACTCGGCTGGCCGGCCTACCAGGTGTTCATGACCGAGCGCGTCGGCCGCGAGAACCTGGTCGAGGCGAACGCGAAGATCGGCGTGGCTGATTCCGCCGCGCAGCTGGTCGGGCCCGGCGTGGCGGGCGCGCTGATCCAGTGGCTCACCGCGCCCTTCGCCATCC
>JBKJYC010000045.1:0-23134 GCA_046715885.1 Usitatibacter sp. | reverse complement strand
CCCTCGCGCACACGGGCTATCCCGTCGGCATAGGCGCACGCATCGTCTTCATCACCAAAGGCCGCGAGCGTGCGCTCGCAGCCATGCTCGCGGATCTCCCACAAGCCGTCGCGCGTGAAATTCACGTGGATGGCGGGAAGTTCCGCAGGCTCCATCATCGGGCTCATTTCGGCGTGGCGGGATTCAGCGGAGTGCCGCGCGGCTGGCCGTCGGTCTTGCTCATCTCCTGCTCCAAGTACATCGAGCGCATGCTCTTTTCGTCGTGCCAGCCCTGCTTTTTCGTATCGGCCTTGTCCCAGCGCGTGCAATGGTAGGTGAGGTATTCGCCGCGGGTGACCTTTCCGTCCTTGTTGGCGTCCATCGCGTTCCAGAAACTGGTGTAGCCAGTATCGCTGGAGGTCGCCCCGTTGCCGAGGGACTGGCCGGGCGCGCCCGGGCTGACCGGCGTCGCCGAGGGCGTCGAGCCCGAGGTGGACTTGCCGACCTTGTCGGCGCTGACTTGGGCAACGGCCGAAGTGGCGAGGCCCAGAATCGCCACGGCAAGCGCGGCGCGAATCGGATAGGAAGTTTTCATTGGTATGTCTCCAGTTGGTTAGCTGCAGCCTCGCAGCATGTAGAAGAGGAAGAGGATGGGAATCGGCACCCCCAGCGCCCAGAGCAGGATGTAGCCGATCTTGCCGGCCTGGGTTCGCTGGAGCGCCGCGATCGCCTGCTCCGAGCGGAAGGGGGGCTTCATCATGGCCGTCAGCGCTTGGTGGTCGTGGTGGTCGCGGTCGTCGATTCCGTGCCCGTCACCGTCGCGGTGCCACTCGGGGTCGTGACGGTGGTGGACGTGGTGGTGTCCGAAGGCGGCGTCGTGACCGTCGTGCTCGTGGCGGGCGTCGTGACCGTGGTGCTGCTGGTGTTGGGCGTGACCACGGTGTCGCGCGTGGTGGTGGTCGTGCTGGCATGCTGGTCCCGGTTGCAGCCGGAGACCGAGAGGCCCGTGACGATCGCGATGATGGCGGCGGAAAGGGCCGTTCCTGTCTTCCTGAGGTTCATTGTGGACATCCTTCGAATGGTTCAGTTGGGTGAGTCGGGTTCGCTTGAAGTCCCCGGCGTTGCCGGCCCATGGCCTCGAGGCTGGTCCAGCGGCTCTCGGCTTTCACCGGGCCGCGCGGGACGTTGGGGATCGTCCGCCTTGTCACGCGACACGTTGCTGGTGTCGTGCTTCCGGTCACGGTCGACCTCCTTCTGCTGCTCCTTGGCCTTCGGGTCTTTCGCCACGTTCAGATTTTTCCCATCACCAGGAGAACCACGATGACCAGGACGACCAGGCCGAGGGCGCCGCTGGGGCCGTAACCCCAACCGCTGCTGTGAGGCCATGCGGGAATGGCGCCTACGAGCAGCAGGACCAGCACGATCAGCAAAATCAATCCGAGACTCATGATGTTCTCCTTATTTGGCGAGGACGGCCCTACATGCAGCAATTGCTATGCCACGGTGGCCTTAGCTGCGGATTTGGACCGTTGACTTCATGGAGTCCGACGAAGAGCCTTCCGCCGGAGCGCGCAACAAGTACAAACCCGCATTTTTTGCGCGACCGGGCATGCATAGGCGCGCGCCGTGGCATGCAACGTGCAAGAAGCCCCCCGCTTGATCAACCACGATGGAGACGCCGCACATGAACCGCGAAATTCTCACGGGCAACTGGCGCCAGCTCAAGGGCCTGGCGCTCGAGAAGTGGGGCAGGATCACCGATGACGACTTCATGGTGATGGAGGGCCGGCAGGAATACTGGGCCGGCGAGATGATGGAAGCGCGCGGGATCGCCCTCGCCGACTCGCAGCGCCGCGGGCGCCGGCATGCCGTCTGATTTCCTCACCGGTCCCGTGATGCTGTGCATCACGGCGCTCTCCGACGGTTGCTGGAACCTGGTGGAAGCCGAGCTCGGCCACACGCTGGCGACGTTCGCGACCCAGGGCGACGCCTTCGATTACGCGCGTGACCTGGTGCAGCGCGGCAAGGACGTCGTCATCCTCGTCGAGCCCGGCTCGGCGTTCGGCACCGCGCACTAGGCGGCCGCGCGGCGGCCTTTCACCCTGCCGGGCGCATCCACTCCCCGGGGCGGATGGGTGAACGCGCTGTGCGCAACCTCCAGCCTGCGCAGCCTGCGATGCAAGTCCTGTCCAGCCAGTCGAAGCTGACCCCGTCGCTAGAGGCCGCGGGAAACACGGCCACCGGGACGTTCACGAGGCCGAAGCTGATGGCGCCTTTCCAAAGGGCTCGGGGCATGGCCGTGCTTTCTATCTGTTGTCCACGGAGGGAAGTTTAGGCAAAGGGCGTGCCGCGGGGTTCCCCCATGGCATGAGTTGTGCAGCGGCACCGTTTGGAGGAGCGGCGAAGCTTCTGCCCGATACCCACGAAAGCGAGATCACGATGGCCAAGGAACACATCCCCCACGTACCCCCACCCAGCGACAAGCCGATTCCGCCCAGCCTCGGCCGGCCCGACAAGCCGCCGCGCGAGCACCCCAGGGATCCGCCGCACGCGCCGAGCGACCCGCGGTCGCACCCGAAGCGTGATTGTCCCTCCCGCTAAATGGCCGACAACTCACGCGGAAGTTCTTACAGCGCCGCTGCAACCCCTGCCTCCGGCGCAGGGGAAACGGAGCGTGGCGGAGCCGGCCCCCAGGCGGCGCATGCCTTGCACCGGCTCCTGTCTGGAATCGAGAGCGAGACAAGGCATGGCAGACCACCAGGAGATTCGTCCATGAACGCATCGGATTCGAGCGCCAATCCTTCCTTCACGGGGGCGCAGGGCGCGTGCATCGTAGGCGGCGACTACAACGAAAACGGCCCGGGCCCGGAAGTGATGGCGGCGGAGACCCTGACCGGGGACCCCGTCATCAACGCGCGTGGCGAGGACCTCGGAAAAGTCACCGACATCATGATCGACGTGCGCCGCGGCCGGGTGGCCTACGCGGTGCTCTCGTCGGGCGGCTTCCTCGGCATCGGCGACAAGCTGTTCGCGATCCCGTGGAGCGCGCTCACGCTGGACGCGGACCGCAAGTGCTTCATCCTCGACGTCGAACGCAAGCGGCTCGAGAGCGCGCCCGGGTTCGACAAGGACCATTGGCCCTCGATGGGCGACCCGCGATGGGCGCTCCAGGTGCATACCTACTACGGCGTGCCGCCTTATTGGCAGGACGAGCCCCTTCAGTAACCCTGCCAGGGACCGTCGCCGTGGATATCGACTGGACGGAGCTCTTCCTGCCCCAGGCGAGCGTCGCGGAGTTGGTCATTCGCGGGACCATCACCTACCTCGCGATTTTCCTGTACTTCCGGTTCGTTCGCCGGGGTGCCGGGGGCCTCGGCATCGCCGACGTGCTGCTGTTGGTGTTGGTTGCCGATGCCGCCCAAGGGGCGCTCGGCGGCAACGAGCATTCGATCCTCGGAGGGCTCGTCGTCGTGGCGACCGTCGCGTTCTGGGACTTCCTGCTCGATTGGATGAGCTGGCGGATCCCCGCGTTGCGTCGCGTGGTGCGGGCCGCTCCCGTGCTGCTGATCGAGGGGGGGCGTTTGCTCAATCGCAACCTCGCGAAGGAGATGATCACCGCGGAGGAGTTGCGCGCCCAGTTGCGCGAGCAGGGCGTCGCGGGGCCTCACGAGGTCCGCGCCGCGTTCCTCGAGGGCGACGGCAAGCTGAGCATCATCAAGAACGGGGAATCGGGGGACGGGCCGCAGAAAGCGCAGCGTGCCCAACCTGGCGCAGCGGGTTAAGTGGAGGCCTCGTTGCCCTCGCGCCCTTCTGCGCTCAGCGTGTCCAGCAGCGCGAGCAGCTCTTCGGGTTTTACCGGTTTGACGAGATGGGCGTCGAAGCCGGCCTCGCCGGACTTGCGTACGGCCTCCGCCTGTCCCCACCCCGTCAGTGCTACCAGCACCATCGTCTTGCCCCATGGCTGGCCGCGAATGGCGCGGGCCGTGTCGTAGCCGTTGCGTTTCGGCAGGCCGAGGTCGAGGACAACCACATCGGGGCGGCTGCTTGCCGCCAACTCGAAGGCCTCGTGGCCATCGTGGGCGATGTGCGTCTGGTTGCCTGCGTGGCCGAACAGGGCCGCGAGGGACTCCGCCGCGTCCCGATTGTCGTCGACGACCAGAATTCGCCGCCCCTTTCGAGGCGCGGGCTCGACAGCGGCATGGACCTCGTGCGGCTCGGAGGCCTCCGCGGACGCGGGCACTCGCATCGTAAACACGCTGCCCTTGCCGAGGCCGTCGCTCGCGGCTTCGAGCGTTCAGCCATGCAGCTCGACCAGGCTGCGCGCGAGTGCCAGGCCGATGCCCAGCCCGCCAGTGGTTCGCTCGAGCGAAGTGTCGACCTGCATGAAGAGGTCGAAGACGCGCGGCAGATGCTCGGCGGAAATGCCGATGCCGCTGTCGCGGACCCGCACGACGGCCGATCCGTCCTCCTCTTCGACGCTGACCGTGATCGTCCCACCCCTTTCCGTGTACTTGCACGCATTGCTGAGCAGATTCCCGAGGACCTGTGCCAGCCGGATCCGGTCGCCCTCCACGTAGACCGGCCGCGACGGCAGCGAGACGCTCACCTGGTGGCTGCGCGAGCGCGCGAAAGCGCTCGCGGACTCGACCGCCTGCGACACGATGCTGGCAACGTCGAGGCGCGCGAGGCGAAGCGCGATCTTGCCGTGGCTGATGCGGCTCGCGTCCAGCAGGTCGTCCACCAGCCGGACCATCACCTCGACCTGGCGGTCGATCCTCTCGGCGGCCAACTCGACATCGCCTTTCTGCAAGCGATCGCGCCGCGACTGTTGCTGGAGAACGTGCACGGAGGTGCGGATCGGGGCGAGCGGGTTGCGAAGCTCGTGGGCCAGCATGGCCAGGAACTCGTCCTTGCGCAGGTCGCCTTGGGCAAGCTCGTCGGCGTAACGCTGAAGCTGGCTGGCCGCTTGCGATTGTTCATGGACGTCGGTCGCCGACCCGATCCAGAGCAGCACTTTGCCCTCCGGATCGCGATGCGGGGTCGCCCGTGTCAGGTGCCAACAGTAGTGGCCATCCGCGCGGCGCAAGCGGTGCTCGAACTGGAAACGCTCTCCCGTGTCGAGCGACCGCTGCCAGGCCTGGACGCTCCCGGCGACGTCCTCCGGATGGATGGCCCGCGTCCAGCCCCAGTGGCGGATCTGCTCGAAGCCGAGCCCCGTGAACTCGATCCACTGCGGATTCACGTAGCCCACGGCGCCGTCGGCGTCGGCGGTGAACACTTTCTGGGGCATCGAGTCGAGGACGAAGCGCAACAGCCGCTCGCTGTCCTTCAGAGCGGCCTCTGTCTGATTGCGATGGGTGACATCGACGATGCTGGTGACGACGAAGCGCTTTCCGCCCAGCTCGAGGGCGGTCGAATGGCCCTCGACCTCGATCAGCTCGCCGCTCTTCTTGCGGTGGCGGGACGGCCCGTCACCCGGCAGGCGGCTCGGCAGCGGTCCGGGCTTTGCCGGCCGCCGCGCCTCGGGCGCGATCACATCCGGGAGCGCCATCGCGAGGAACTCGGCCCGGCTGAACCCGTAGAGCTCGACCGCTGCGTCGTTCACGTCGGACAGGCGCAGCGTGTCGCCGGCGAACAGCAGCATGGGCAGCGGGCTGCGCTCGAACAACAGCTTGAATTTCGCCGCGCTCTCCCGGGCTTCCGCCTGGAAGACGAGAAGCTCGGTGACGTCCTGGATGCCCAGCAGGATCCGGGCGGGCTCGCCCGCGTCGTCGAGCGCGCGGGCGTTGAGCAGCATCGTGCGCCGGCCGAGGCCCGAGAACTCGCGGGTGATCTCCAGGTCGTCGAAGAAGCTGTTGCGCGGAAGAACCTCCTCCAGCGCATGGCGCAGCTGGGGAACGTTCCATTGGCCTGCGCACACCTCGAAGATCGACCGGCCGCTCGACTCCGCCGCCGACACCTTGAACTTGAGATGGAAGGCTTCGTTGGTCGTATCCACGCGCAGGTTGGCGTCGAGGACAACGAGCGGATCGCGCGCGGTCCGGATGATCGCCTCGGCATAGTCGCGCATCGCCGAGATGGCCTGGGCGTTGCGCCGCAGATCGTCGATGTCCACCAGCACCAGCACGGCGCCGTCCACCTTGTCGTCCGCGGAAATGTAGGGGCGGACGCGAAGCGAGTACCAGCGGCCATCCCGGGTGCGGACCTCGGTTTGCTGCTCGCGCAATTCATCGATCGCCGCGGCCACGAGGCCGACCACTCGCAAGGGCGATTCGTCCGGACCGAGGGCCTCGCGCTTTGCGAGCACGAGGTTGTGCCGGATGTCGCCGAAGGGCCGGCCCACGTCCGTGCCCGCGAGATTGAGGAGCTTCTCGGCAGGCGCGCTGAAGCGGCGCACCGTGAGGTCGCGACCGAGCAGGACGATCGCCAGCTGGCCCGAAGTCTGGATGTTGGCCAGGTCCGTGTTCAGGCGGCCCAGCTCGGCGTTACGGCTCGCCATCTCCTCGTTGACGGTGATCAATTCCTCGTTCGTGGACTCCAGCTCCTCCTTGGACGTCTCCAACTCCTCGTTCACGCTCTGCAGCTCTTCGTTCGCGGACTGGACCTCCTCGCTCGACGCCTGCAGCTCCTCGTTCGCCGCTTCGTGCTGCTCCCGGATCGCTTGCAGATAGTCGTGCGTCTCGGAAAGCTCGGCCTCCAGTTCGGCGATGCGCCGCGCCGCGTGCCTCGCATCGGAGTCGCCCTTGCGCGGAAGTGCCGGCTCGACGGGATCCGGAGACGTCGCGTAGGACGCGCGCCTCGGCTTTTCGGGGTCGGCGAACACGACCAGGAAGCAACGTTCGGCCAGACTGCGCAGCGGGATCACCTCCAGATCGACGCTGCGAAAGCGGCCGTTTTGCCGCACCCGGACGTTCGACTTGCGCGCGGTCCGGTTCTCCTTGCGCGCCCTGTTGATCGTGGCGCGAAGCGGGAGCATCAAGCCCTCGCGTGCCATCTTGAGCACGTCGAAGCTCGCCTTGCCCGAAGGCGGCTCCAGGTACGCGCCGGTGGGCCCGCGGAACTGCAGGACCTGCAAGTCGGCGTTGATCAGCACGCTGGGCGGAGCGAACTGGTTGACGGTCAACCGGTCGGCTTCGCGCTGGGCCGTCAGCTCACCGTGGAGCCCCTCCGCCGCTGGGATGCCGGGCCGGGCGCGCTTCGAGCGATCGGCGGGCGGGCCCCTTGTCGCCGGGCTCTGCCTTGACCGGCAGGCGCAGCGCCGGGGCCGACGCCGCCTTCTTCGAGTAGATCCTCTGCTTCTTGTCGGCGGGCTCGAAAAGCTCGGTGAATCCGGCGATCGATTCGGAGGCGCCCAACCACAGGAATCCTCCGGGCTTCAACGCGTAGTGGAAAGTGGGGATGGCCTTCTTCTGAAGGATGGGCTCCAGATAGATCAGCAGGTTGCGGCAACTGACCAGGTCCATGCGCGAGAAGGGCGGGTCGCTCGCGAGGTTCTGGCGGGCGAAGACCACCATCTCCCGCAAGGACTTCACCACGCGATAGCCACCCCCTTCCTCGACGAAGAAGCGGCGCAGGCGCTCGGGCGAAACGTCCCGCCCCAGGTTCTTGGCGTACAGGCCGTGGCGCGCCCGATCCAGGAGTGCCTCGTTCAGGTCCGTGGCGAACACCTGGAGCCTGCGGGCCGGGGTCGCTTCCGCCGCGGCTTCGACGAAGGCCATCGCGATGGAGTAAGCCTCCTGCCCGGTGGAGCAGCCAAGCACCCAGACGCGCACCGGTTCGTCGCTGCCTTGCTTGAGGAGCTCGGGAAAGACCGTTTTCTTCAGGACTTCGAACGCTTCCGGGTTGCGGAAGAAACTGGTCACGCTGATGAGCACGTCGCTGTAGAGGGTGTCGAGCTCTTGCGCATTCCCGCGGAGGAACGCGGCGTAGCGCTCCAGCGAGATCTGCTTGCTCAAGACAACGCGTCGCGCGACCCGCCGCTGGATCGTGTTGGCCTTGTAGAGCGAAAAATCGACTCCCGAGTGATTGCGCAGGTGCAGCAAGACCTTCGCGAAGGTATGCTGCGGCCCCTGCAAACGAGGCGCGGCAGTCCCGGTCGCGGCCGGTTTGCGCGCGTCCGTGCGCGCGGGCAGTGGGACTTCCGCGGCCGTGCCTCGCGTCACGAAGGGGTGCTTGGCGATGCGCGCCAACTCCTTCGCGATCCGCCCTGGCGAGAGGACGAAATCCACGCAGCCCGCGGCGATGGCGCTGCGCGGCATCGAGTCGTAGCGCGCCGAGTCGTCCTGCGCGAAGGTGATCCCGCCCTCGGCCTTGATCACCTCCAGGCCCGCGGTGCCATCGCTCGCGGTTCCGGAGAGGACCACGCCGATCGCGCGCTCCTGCTGGTCGTGGGCGAGCGACTCGAAGAAGGCGTCGATCGGGTGGTGCGGCACGCGCGCCTTGCCTCGCGCCTTGAGCTGCAAGACCCCGCCCTCGATGCTCAGGCTCACATTGGGACCGATCACGTAGATGTGATCGGGCTGCACGCGCAGATTGTTGGAAGCCTCGCGCACCGGCATCGGCGTGACGCGCGACAGCAGCAGCGGGAGGGCGCTTTCGTGCACCGGATCAAGGTGCTGCACGAGCACGAATCCCATGCCCGTATCTGTCGGCAATGCTTCGAGCAACGCCCTGAATGCCTCCAGGCCACCTGCCGAGGCGCCGATGCCGACGATCGCAACCCGTTCGCCGCGGGCGGTGCGAGGCAGGACTCTGGACTTTCCGAGGGCAGGGCGGCCTGATTTCTGCATCGCAACTCCAGCTTAAGGCCCGCGGCTGGCCGCGTCTTTGCCTTCTTTTTCGCGTGGCTCCCTGAGGCGGGCTCCTTCAGGCGGCCGAGCGCTGAGCCCCTTGCACTTCCTGGTAGACCTGAAGGCGGTTGTAGAGCGTTTTCAAGCAGATGCCGAGCACTTTCGCCGTGCGCTCCTTGTCGCCGCGCAGGTGGGCGAGGGTGGCGAGGATCAGGTCGCGCTGCGCATCCGCCAGGCTGGTGCCCAGTGCGATGCTGAGCGCGTTGCCCTCGACGCGCGTGGCCGCCCGCAGGCTCACCTCGCCCGGCACCAGTTCCACCTCGTCCTCGGCGAGGATGAAGGCGCGCTGGATGGCGTTGCGAAGCTCGCGCACGTTGCCCGGCCAGGGGTAGCTGCGGAGCACCGCGAGCGAGCGCAGGGATAGGCGACGGTGGGCGCCCGACTCCTGGTTCAACTCGTTCAGGAAGTGGCGCGCGAGCAGCTCGATGTCGTCCTCGCGATGACGCAGCGGCGGGACTTCGATGGGAAAGACGCTCAGGCGATAGAGGAGGTCTTCGCGCAGCTGGCCGTTGCGCACCGCCTGCTCGGGATCGCGGTTGGTCGCAGCGAGCACGCGCACGTCCACGGGAATGTCGCTCTCGCCACCGACGCGGCGAATGCGCCGCTCCTCGAGCGCGCGCAGCAGCACGGTCTGCATCGGCAGCGGCATCTCGGTGATCTCGTCCAGGAACAGAGTGCCGCTGTGGGCGGTCTCGAAGTACCCGGCGGTACGCTGGTGGGCGCCCGTGAAGCTTCCGCGCTCGTGGCCGAAGAGTTGCGCCTCGAGCAGGCTGGCGGGGATGCCGCCGCAATTGATCGCCACGAACGCCGCCTGGCCACGTGGGCTGCGCTCCCAGATGCTGCGGGCCACCAGCTCCTTGCCGGTGCCGCTCTCGCCCACGATCAGGACGGTGGCATCGGTGCGCGCGACGTCCTCGATCTGCCGGTACATCCGCGCCATGGAGGCCGATTGACCGACGATCGTGCCGAATCCGGGAAGCTCGGAGCGCGGCGCGCGGCGGCGGCGCGGTGCGGCTGGCTTGCGCGGGGCGGGAGTCGGTTCGGGATGGTGCTGGGCATATTGCATGTTTTCTCCGTCTTGATTGCGGCTGTTCGTCGGGCCCATTTTTGCAAATTGTGGGCTATTGCAAAAGTTATCTCCCCGGACAAGGGGGCTCTGTCGGACTTGTCTGCTAAGAATGTAGGACAAACACTGACAAACATTACAAAGGGCAAGGTTTACTCTCGTTTAACCCACGGAATCGCCTCTCCAGATAAGGGAGCGTAAAAATCATGCCCCACGCACTGATCGTCGAAGACGACCTGAATGCCCGCGCCGCGCTCGAGGAGCTCGTGCGCTCGTCGGGATTCACGACCTCCGTTGCCGGAGGCCTCATGGAGGCGCGCATCCAGCTCACCCGCCAGCAGCCCGACGTGGTGCTGATCGACCTGAAGCTGCCCGACGGCAGCGGCATGGACCTGTTGGCCGACATCGAGGACCGCCAGTCCACGCAGGTGGTGCTGATCACCGGGCATGCTAGCGTGGAGACCGCCGTCGATGCGCTGCGCCAGGGTGCCGCCGACTATCTCACCAAGCCGATCAACCTGCAGCGCCTGCAGACAGTCCTCGCCCGCGTGCCCCGTTCGGGCGCGCTGCGCGCGGAGATCGGCAAGCTGCGCGACGAGCTGCGCAACCTCGGGCGCTTCTGGCGCCTGGTGGGCCGCTCCGACGCGATGCAGCGCGTCTACGACCAGATCGCGCGCGTGGCGCCCACGGAAGCCACCGTGTTCCTCACCGGAGAGAGCGGCACCGGCAAGGAGCTGGTCGCGCGCACCCTCCACGACCTTTCGCGCCGCCGCGCGCAGCCCTTCCTCGCCATCAACTGCGGCGCCATCTCGCCCAACCTGATCGAGAGCGAGATGTTCGGCCACGAGCGCGGCAGCTTCACCGGCGCGGACAAGATGCACCGCGGCTACTTCGAGCAGGCAAATGGCGGCACGCTCTTCCTCGACGAGATCACCGAGATGCCGCTCGAGCTCCAGGTGCGCCTGTTGCGCGTGCTCGAGACGCGCCAGCTGATGCGCATCGGGACCGCGGTGCCGATCGACATCGACGTGCGCATCATCGCCGCCACGAACCGCGACCCGCGCCTCGCCGTGGAGGCCGGGAAGCTGCGCATCGATCTCTACCATCGCCTGAACGTTTTCCCGCTGGAAATCCCGCCCCTGCGCTCGCGCGAGGGCGACGTCGCCCTCATCGCACGCGCGCTGGTCGAGGAATTCAACGCCGAGCAGGGCTCGCGCAACGAGATTTCGCCCGAAACGGTGGCCATGCTCGAGAAGCACCCTTGGCCCGGCAACGTGCGCGAGCTGCGCAACTACATCCAGCGCCTCGGCATCCTCGGTCAGCTGGACGCGTCGAATCCCGCGCCCCTCGAGATGGAGCGCCCCGCGGCCTCCGCCTCGCCCACGCCGTCGATCGTGCTGCCGCTGGGCACGCCGCTGTCGGCCGCCGACCGCCAGCTCATCGTCTCCACGCTCGATTACTGCGGGGGCGACAAGAAGCGCGCGGCCGACATGCTCGGCATCTGCGTGAAGACGCTCTACAACCGACTGAAGGAGTACGGGTCGCGTTCCGACGGGGCCCATCGAAGACTGCAGTGAAAAAGCACAACGACCCGCAAAACCCTTTCCCGCCGGAAAAGGAACCGCCGTTTTGGCCCGAGGAGCCTCCCCCCGACAAGACGGGGCAGCGTCCGATCCAGCCCGACCGCCAGGACGAGGATCCGCCACGCTCGGGGATTCCCCCGACACGGCCGTAACCGTCGCGCCGGCGAAAGGACCCGCCCGCCGCCTGAAGCTCGCCGAGCTTTTCCGGCTGATGGCCGATTGCGCCCCCGCGATGGTGTGGGTGGCCGACCCGCGGGAGAAGCGCACCTACGTGAACCGCCCGTGGCTCGCGTTCACTGGACGCGCCCACCGCGCAGAGCTGGGTGCCGGCTGGAAAGCCGGCGTGCATCCCGACGACCGTTCGCGCGTCGCCCACGCGTTTTCGCAAGCCTTCGCCGCGAAGGTCGAGTTCGAGATCGAGTACCGCCTCAAGCGCGCCCACGGCGACTACCGATGGGTGCGCGACCGGGGCGCGCCCATCATGGGACCGGGCGACATCTTCTTCGGCTACGTCGGCTCCTGCGCGGACATCACCGACCGGCGCAGCGCGGAGGATGCCGCGCGCATTCGCGAGCGCGACTTCCAACGCCTGGCCGAGAGCATCCCGGACATGATCCTGCGTATCGACCAGGAAATGCGCTACGTGTACGCGAACCCTGCGGTGGAAGCGGCGCTCGGCCACCGTCCCTCGGACCTCATCGGCAAGCCGCGCAACCGCGTGAAGCTGCCCGAGGAGATCGGCACGCCGCTCTTCGAGGCCGTGCGCGCGACCTTCGAGGAGTCGCGCGAGCATCGCTTCCGGTTCGATAGCGGGGATGCGGACAAGACGCGCCACTTCGTGGGGCGGGTCATGCCCGAGTTCGCGGACGACGGGCGGATCTCGACGGTCCTGGTGATCACCTATGACGTGACGCTGCGCACCCAGCAGGACCGCGAGAGGAGCGCGCTGCTCGCGCGCGAGCAGGCGGCACGTGCGCACGCGGAGATGGCGGCCCTGGCGCGTGACCAGTTCCTCGCCATCGTCTCGCACGAGCTGCGCTCGCCGCTGAACGGCATCAAGAGCTGGACGCACGTGCTGGAGAACCTGCTCGGCGAGGGCGCGGCCCCGGTCAAGCGCGCGCTGGCCGGCATTCAGATCGGCGTGGACCAGCAGGTGCGCCTGATCGAGGACCTCCTCGACGCCACGCGGGTGATGAGCGGCAACCTCGGCCTGGTGAAGGCGGCCATTCGCGTGCGCCCGCTGATCGAGGCCGCCGTCGAGGGCCTGCGCGCGCTCGCCTCGGAGAAGGGTCTCGAGATCGCGACCGACTATGAGATCGACTCCGAGCGGATCGACGGGGACGCCGACCGCATCCAGCAGGTCATCCGCAACCTGCTCCAGAACGCGATCAAGTTCACCCATTCGATCATCCGGGTCACGGCGGCCGCCGACGACACGATGGTGTGCATCACCGTGCGGGACGACGGCGTGGGCATTTCCCCGGACTTCCTGCCGTTCCTGTTCGATCCCTTCCGCCAGGCCGAGAGCAGCACGAACGCCCGCGGACAGGAGGGACTTGGACTGGGCCTGGCGCTGGTCCAGAGGGTCGTGGAGCTGCACGGTGGCCACGTGGTCGCCGAGAGCGAGGGCGAGAACGCGGGATCGACTTTTCGCGTGCACTTGCCGCGGCGCCGCGAAGAAACGTCACGCACCCTCATCGGCATGGCCGATGCCCGCTACCTCGGCGGGCCGCCGCCGTCGCTGGCGGGTCTGCGCATCCTGCTCATAGACGACCAGAAGGAGGCGCGCGAGGCGGTAGCGGAGCTACTGACCCAGGCGGGCGGAGAGGTGACCACCGCCGCGTCCGGGCGCGAGGCAACCGACTGGCTGGAAAACGCGTCCCCGGCCGAGTGGCCCGACGCCTTGGTATGCGACATCGCGATGCCGGGTGAAGACGGCTATGCGACCTTGAAGAGGATCCGGCAATGGGAAGAGAAGCAGGGCAAACGCCACGCACGCTTGCCGGCGGTCGCGCTGACGGCATTCACGGAACGCAAGGACCGCATCCGCGCGCTTGCCGAGGGCTTCCAGATGCACGTGACCAAGCCGGTCGCGCCCGTGGAATTGATCGTGGTGGTGTCGAGCGTGGCGCGTGGGCTGCGGGTATGAGGCACGCGCATGCACCTGAGCCGGTGCCCCCGATTCAGGATCCGGGCGTTCCGCCCGGCCCCAATCCGCCGGTCCAGGACCCGGTGATCCCGCCGGACCCCGCGCACCCCGGGAGCCCTCCCGTGGAGGAGCCCCCGGATTCGCCGTTGCCGGGCAAGAAACGGCTCTAGCCGCTCAACTCAACGCGAGCGCGGCGCGCGTTCCTCGCGGCCCTCCGATGGCCGAAGCCCCGCCAGCTGTTCGGCGTCGGGCTCCAGGCCGACCTCGTCCATCAGGGTGAGCTTGCGCTGGTGCATTTCCTGGCCCAGCTCGTCCAGCTCATCCTTGAAGTCCCCCAGCTTCGGGAAGATCTCGTTCTCCTCTTCCTCGACGTGGTGGTTGATGTACTCCTTCAGGACCTTCACCTTCGCGTCGAACATGTCGTCGACTTCCTCGGCGGCCTCGATCTGCGCGATGAGATCCTTGGCGCTGGCATGCTCCACCTCGGCTTCGTCCACGAGGTCGGTTTCCTCGATGTTCTCGCGCAGAAAAGGATAGAAGAGCTCCTCCTCCACGGTCGCATGGACGGTGAGCTCCTTGCAGATGCGCAGCGCCGTCTCGCGCCGCTCGCCGGACTCCTCCTGGTCCTCGAACTCGTTGAACAGGGCTTCGACGTTGCGATGGTCGGAGACCAGCAACTCGACGGCGACGGACGCGTTGCGGAGCAGCTTCGATGAGTTGGCCATGGGTGATTCCTTTTTCAGAGGACGGGAGGAGGGCTCGAAGCCGTGCAAGGCTCATGCCACGGGGCGAGCGCCGAGGACGCGCGCCCGAGGCGTGTAAGCGGTTCCCGCAACTTGAAGTTTTTACGCCCCCGCGGCGCGCTCGCGCGCACGCTGCGAGCGTGCAGCGCCCGGCACGGATGTTGCGACAGGAGCGTGACCGGCTCTGCAAGGGGCCGCATCGAACGCATCGCAAAATCGCACAGGAGATAACGCACATGCTACGGACTCTCGCGGTCGCCGGCCTGATCGGAGGCGCTGTCTATGCCGCTTCGAAGTACCTGAAGGCCCTGCCCGCGTCCGACGCGGGAAACGGTCCGGATGTGTACGGTGGCATTTCGGGCAACCCAGGAACGAACACGTACAAGCAGCAAGGCTCCACAAGCGGTTCCAGCAGGACGGGAACTGCCCCGGGCCGTTAACCAGCACTTCCGCTCCCGCCCCTCCATGTCCGCGTCTGCGCGCGGGGAGGGGGCCGGAGGGGCGGAGCCTCCAGGGAGAACCGGATTTGGAAGATCGTGAAACCATCCTGCGGGTCCTGAACGACCTCGCCGAGGTCTCGCGTGACGGCGAGGCCGGCTTCATGACCTGCGCCGGCGATGCCACGGATCCCGCGCTCAAGGCCTACTTCGAGGAATGCGCCGGGCGCTGCCAGCGCGCGGCGAACCTGCTGGCCGAAGAAGTCCTGAGGCGCGGCGGCAAGCCCGACCGCACGGGCAGCGTGACGGGGGCGATGCACCGCGCCTTCGTGAACATCAAGGCCGTGGTCGCGGGCCGCAACGACATCGCCGTGCTCGACGAGTGCGAGCGCGGCGAGGACTTCGCGCGTCGCGCGTATGCCGACGCCCTCGACGTGGATCTCCCGGCGGACCTTCGCATCCTCGTCGAATCGCAGTACATGGGCGTGAAGCACAACCACGACCGCGTCAAGGCGCTGCGCGATGAGCGGCGCCGGCTGAGCGCCTGACAGGGCGCGACTTCATTTCGTGGGGTTGGGGGCTCGTCCGAGCCCCCTTTTTTTGCCTGCCTCCCTTACGCACCTTTGCAAGGCTCGCCTTCAGGAGCTCGGAGGGCCCGCGCGATGCCGCGGCGAGCACGTTCATGAGGAGCCGCTCGTCCTCGCGCAAGCCCTTGTAGCGCTTCGAGCGGCGCGAGGCGCGGATGCGCTCGACCCAGAGAACCGGGGTCAGCACGCTGGGGTGGACGTAGCTCTTGCGGCAGATGGCAGGCGTGTTGCCGAGCAGCCGCGCGGCCTCCTCGATCGCCTGCTTGATGGTGTCGCGTGAATCGGGCGACTGTGCCTTTGCGAGCGCGCAAGCGACGCTGACGCTTCCCAGCCAGGTGCGGAAGTCCTTGGCCGTGATCTCGCGCCCGGAAATCTCCCGCAGGTAGTCGTTCACGTCGGTCGAGCCGATCGATCGCGTCTCGCCCGCGTCGTCCAGGTACTGGAACAGCTCGTAGCCGGGCAGCTCGCGGCAGCGCCGGACCAGGCGCGAGAGCTTCGGATCATCGAGCGAGACGCGATGCAACTTGCCGCTCTTGCCCTTGAAGTCGAACTCGATGCGCTCGCCGCGGACCTTCACGTGCTTGTTGCGCAGCGTCGTGAGGCCGAAGGAGTCGTTCGCGCGCGCGTATTTCTCGCTGCCCACGCGGATGGCGGTGCGTTCGAGGAGCCGCGCGATCATCGCGAGCACCTTCTCGCGCGGCAAGCCCGGCAGCTCCAGGTGCCCGCGGACCTTCTGGCGGATCGCCGGCAGGGCCTCGCCGAATTCCCGCATGTGCTCGAACTTGTCGGCCTCGCGGCCGGCGCGCCAGCGGGGGTTGTAGCGGTATTGCTTGCGCCCCCGGGCATCGCGGCCGGTGGCCTGCAGGTGCCCGCCCGCATCGGCGCAGATCCATACGTCGGACCATGCGGGCGGGATGGCGAGCGAGCGGATGCGCGCCAGGGCCTGCGCGTCGCGTAGCGCGCGGCCGCGCGAATCGCGGTAGGCGAAGCCCTCGCCCTTGCGAACGCGCTTGTATCCTGCCTCGCCATCGCTGGCATGGCGCAGCCGCTGCGGAGCGCTGTCCTCCGCCATCATTGCGACGGCGGCGCCGCGTTGACCATTGGTGCGCGCCGGATGGGCGGACGGCGAATCTCCTGGCCGCGGGTGAAGGCCTTCGGCGCGCGCACGGCGAGAGGCTTTTCGCAGAGCACGCGGATGCCGCGGCGTGCCGCCTGCACCGTGAAATCGCGGTGCATGGTGTTGGGCAGCGCGATGTAGACCGCGTCCACCTCGCCGCTGTTGAGCACGGCCGACTGCGAGATGTACCCCAGGCCCACTACCGCGTAGCGCACCGGGCCGGAGAACGCGGGCTTGCCCCGCCTCATCGGGCCACCTTCGCCTTCTTGCTGCGCCCCGTGACCGCGTGCGGCGGGCCCTTGGGCGGGTCGTCGGGGATCGGCTGGGTGCCGGCTTTGTCGTCGTGCGTGGGGCCGATGGAGGTCGGCCGTTCGCGCGGGTCGCGGTTCATGGTGCGGCGCTTGTCTGGCATGGGGACTCCTTGTGGGTTCAGACACTTCTGACCGCGGCTTTCGCCGCAAGGTCCGGAAGGGCTTGTAGTCGAATGCCGACGGCGGGACGGGAGGCGCTCCGATAGGCGCGAGCCGCGCTAACGCGGAATGTGGGCGGAACCATGGCCCTCGAGCTTTACCGGAAAAAACGCAACTTCCAGACCACGCCGGAGCCGCGAGGGCAGGTGGAACGGCGCACCGGCCGGCAGTTGGCTTTCGTGATCCAGAAGCACGCCGCCAGCCACCTGCACTACGACTTTCGCCTCGAGCTCGACGGTGTCCTCCTCAGCTGGGCGGTGCCCAAGGGGCCGAGTCTAGACCCGTCCGAGAAGCGCCTCGCGATGCACGTGGAAGACCATCCCCTGGAGTACGGCAACTTCGAGGGCGTCATACCGCCGGGCCAATACGGTTCCGGCACCGTCATGCTTTGGGACCAGGGAATCTGGATTCCCAGGAGCGATCCGTGCGAGGGCGTGCGCAAGGGCCGGCTCAAGTTCGAGCTGGAAGGCGGCAAGCTGCACGGCGGCTGGATGCTGGTGAAAAGCCATGGCAGCAAGTACGGCGGCGACAAGGCCTGGCTCCTCTTCAAGGAAGACGACGAGTGGGCCCGACCCGCGCAGCAGGGGCGGATCACGGACGACAAGCCCGCGAGCGTGACCACCGGGCGCAGCCTGGAGGACATTGCCGGTGCCGCCGTCGCGGCGTCGGCAACCGCGAAGCCCGCGCGTGCGCGTGGCGCGCGGACGAAAACGACCTCGGAAACCGTCGAGGTGGCGGGCGTCGCCCTCAGCAACCCCGGCAAGCTGCTGTTTCCCGACGCCGGCATCACCAAGCTGCAGCTCGCTCGCTACTACGAGGCCGTGGGCGAGTGGATCGTGCCGCAGCTCGAGAACCGGCCGCTGACGCTGGTGCGCTGCCCCGATGGCTGGAATAAGGAGTGCTTCTACCAGAAGAACGCGCCGTCCAAGGTGCACCGTTCGATCAAGCCGGTGATCATCCCGACCAGCGAGGGCGAGAGCGTCTACATGATGGCCAACAGCACCGAGGCGGTCGTGGCCATGGTGCAGAGCGGGGCGCTGGAGTTCCACCCGTGGGGCTCCACCGCGCGCAAGCTGGGCCATCCCGACCGGATGACCTTCGACTTCGACCCCGACGAGGGCATGGGCTATCGCGAGGTCGTCGAAGCGGCGCGGCTGGTCCGCGACGTGCTCGCGAAGCTCGGCCTGCGCAGCTTCCTCAAGACCACGGGAGGCAAGGGCCTGCACGTGGTCGTGCCGATCCAGCCGACCCAGGATTGGGACACGATCAAGGGCTTCACGCGCGCCATCGCCGAGAGCCTTGCCTTCACGTTTCCGGAGCGCTTCACCGCGAAGATCTCCAAGGCCAAGCGCGAAGGCCGGATCTTCATCGATTACCTGCGCAACGGTGAAGGGGCAACGGCCGTGGCCGCGTACTCCAGCCGCGCCCGCGCCAACGCCCCCGTGGCGACCCCGATCGCCTGGGAGGAGCTCGCGAAGGACGTCCGCTTCGATTACTTCAACGTTCGCACGGTCCCGGCGCGGCTGAAGCGCCTCAAGCACGATCCCTGGGCGGAGTTCTTCACCGTGAAGCAGCGCGTGACCGCCTCCATGCTCAAAAGCGTAGGGCACAAACGATGATCACACCGCTCACGGGCACGCTGCGGCGCGCCATCCATGTGAAGGGCCAGGAGTACACGGTGCTGATGTCCCCGACCGGAATCAAGCTCACGCCCAAGGGCAAGCGCAAGGGGGTGGAATTCACCTGGCTTGACCTGCTGGGCGGCGGCAACGCGCTCGTCACGGCACTCAACGCCTCTCTCGGAGCGGTCCATCGCGTCGAGGCGGCCAACTACCCCGACGTACGCTCGCGGCGCACTCGATAAAGGGCGCCCGGAAAGAAATTCGTCGTTACGGAAGCATTTTCCAGACGTGACCCACCTGGATGCGCTCCACGCCCCACGTGCGCCGCGGCATGCAAATTGCACAAGTTTCCGAAGCCCGATACCGACGGACCCCATGGCCACGACTCCTGCCTTTCATTCCTTCTGGCTCGCCGGCTACGACGGCGCTGACCACCTCGATCGCGCCGGCAGGCCGCTGTCCGTCGCCGACCTCACGCAGCACGTGCGGATGGCGCCCACGGATTACGACCAGCTGAAGGAATTCGGCATCCTCTCGGTGCGCGAGACCGTCGGCTGGCGCGTGGTGGACCGCGGGAATGGCCGCTACGACTTCAGCTCGCTGGACAGCCGCATCGAGTCGGCGCGCAAGCTCGGCATCCAGATCGCCTGGACGCTTTGCCGTTACGGGTGGCCCGATGGCCTGGATCCCCTGTCCGAGGCCTTCGTCGATCGCTTCGCCCGCTATGCCCGCTCGGTGGCGCTGTACCTGGGCGAGCACGGGGGCATCGCGCCGGTCTATACGCCGATCGAGGAGATTTCCTATCTCGCCTGGGCTGCCAGCAACGGCCAGATGCGTGACTACCCGTCCCTCAAGGGACGCGGCGCGCAATTCAAGCGCCAGTTGGTGCGCGCGGCCATCGCCGCCTGCGATGCGGTCCGCGAGATCGATCCGCGCGCGCGCTTCCTGCACACCGACCCGCTGATGCACGTGGTCGCTCCCGCCGATCGACCCGACCTCGAGGCCGTGGCAACGCAGTTTTGCGATCAGCAGTTCGAGGCCTGGGATCTCCTCAGCGGGCGCCTGCAGCCGGAGCTCGGGGGCCAGCAGCGCCACCTGGACCTGATCGGCGTGAACTACTACCTCGGCAGCCAGTGGGAGCTGGGCTCCGGCAAGCCGCTGGGCTGGCGCATCGACGACCCGCGGCGCAAGCCCTTGTCGGAGCTGCTGCGAAGCGTGCACGAGCGCTATGGCCGGCCGCTGCTGATCGCGGAAACCGGCCACGTGGGTGTCGAGCGCGGCGCCTGGGTTCGCGAGATCGCCAGCGAGGTCCAGGAAGCCCGCCGCGATGGCGTGCCGATCGAGGGAATCTGCCTGTTCCCGATCATCGACCGGCCCGATCTGCAGAATCCCGCGATCTGGCATTCGAGCGGGCTCTGGGAGCTGGCGCCGGCAGCGAACGGTACGCTGGAACGCCACCTGAATGCGCCTTACGCGCGCGCCGTTCTCGACGCGCAACTGATCACCCAGGCCGCGGCCCGCGCGCGCTTGCCGGGTCGCTCGCCAGCACGGCCACGGGAAATCGCGTAAGTACCTCACCCACCGCCAGGACGCCGCCCTCGAGGCGGCGTTTTTCATCGGTGAAGACATCGCGCAGCTCGGTCCCGCGCGGGATGAACGGCAGTCCCAGGTGCGTGGCGCCCCATACCGCGCTGCCGCAGGGCACCTGGCCCACGCCGAGGCCCAGCTTCGTCAACAGGCGCGGCACCACGCAGACCACGATGCGCCCTTCGTGCCGGCGCGCGTACGCGACCACGTGGCGCGCCTTGTCGCCGTGCGCGCGCACGGCCGTGTAGCCGGCATTGACGAACAAATCCTCATCCGTCCGGCGCAGGGCGAGCAGCCGCGCGATCACGAAGAGCTTCGCATGCGCGTCGCCGGGCGCTGGCGGGCCGCCCGTTTGCACGCGCTCGAGAAGCGTGCGGCGCCGCTCGAAGTCCACGGCGCGGCGGTTGTCGGGATCGACCAGAGAGAAGTCGAGCAGCTCGTTGCCCTGGTAAATGTCGGGCACGCCGGGTGAGGTCAGTTTCACCGTGGCGATGCGAGGCTGTTCAGGCGGCCCGCCCACGCCACGGGCTGGAGCGCGTGGCGAAAATCGGACAGGAACCCGGCGTCGCCGAGCAGGGCGGCGGCGAAGGACTGGGTGGCGGCCTCGTAGGGCTCGTTCACGTTCGCCCAGCTCGAGTGCACCTTCGCCTCGCGCATGGCCTTCCGCAGGAAGCCCGCGATGCGCTCGCGGTACGCCGAGAGCGCATGTTCGTCATGGGCATCGAGCGGAAAGCTCCCCACCAGCGTCTGGTAGATGAGGTACTCGTCGTTGCGCGACGGCGCCGGGGCGTCGTCGACCACGTGCTTGTGGCGCTCGTTCATGCGGCTCCAGCGCCGCAGCTGCAGGCGCCATCCAGCCGGGTTCTCGCTCAGCACGTCCAGGCGCGCGCGCACGTCCTCGGAGCGCTTGTTGTCGTGCGTCGAGCTGGCGAGCATCGTGTGCGGCCAGTGGCGTGCCCGGTTGGCGCTCGCACGGTGGAAGCGCGTCACCGTGGTGCCGAACTCATCGGGGTCGGCGCCCACGTCGTTCAGCGAGAGCAGGCGGTTGTAGCGGTAGAACGCGGTGTCCTCGACGCCCTTGGCCATGACCGGGGCGGTGAGCTGCTGGATGCGCCGGGCGAAACGGATCGCCGGGCCGCGGCGCGGGTCGTCGGCGGGATAGGCCTCGCAGAGCAGGAGGCGCTCGATGAAGTCGTAGATCGTGGTATCGGCCGCGCGCCCGTCGCGGCGCGCCAGGCCGACCGCCCAGGTGATGAAGCGCCGGTCCTCGGGGCTGGCGCCGGTTTCCGTCACGTAGGTCCGGTACACCGGGAAGGCGGCGATGACCTCCGCCAACGCCTGACGCAGCGCGTTCGCGGTGTGGTCGCGCGTGTCGCGGTCGGCGAGCGCGATGCGCGAGAGCTCCTGCGCCGCCGTGTTGAGCTCGCCCGAAAGCGAAGTGCGCAGGATGAGCCGCCGGGCATCGCGGGCCACCTCGTGGAAGCTTGCGCGCTCGCCGCTGAACGACTCGTAGGTGCGAGTCATCCCCTGGCGCGCGGTGTCATCCACGAAGAGTCCGTTCACGACATTGGCGAAGCGATACCCGGTGGTCCCGTGCACCGGCCACTCGCCCGGCAGGTTCTCGAACGGGGCGATGATCTTTTCCACCACCACGTACGCGGGGCGCGCGCAGGCGCGCTGCAGGCGCTCGAAGTACTGGCGCGGATCGAGCAGCCCGTCCGGATGGTCGATGCGCAGCCCGTCGGCCAGCCCCTCGTGCACCAGGTCGAGCACGAGGCGGTGCGTCGCGCGGAACACCGCTTCGTTCTCCATGCGCAGCGCCGCGAGCTCGTTGATGTCGAAGAAGCGCCGGTAGTTGATTTCGTCGCCGGCCACGCGCCAGTACGCCGGCCGCCACGCCTGGGCCTCGATCAGCGCGTCGAGGGCGTCGAAGCTCGCGGGATCGCCGGGCACGCCGTTCACGGCGGCAAGCGCCGCCGCGATGCCCTCGGCAGCTTGTGTGTCGGCATGGACCAGGCGCGCGAGCGCCGCTTTCGCCGCCTGCGCGCGGGTGCGCCGCTCGATCACCTGGGCCGGGGGCAGCTCGCCGCGCTCCGGAAGCTGCTCGAGCGCCTCCATCAGGGCGCGCCAGTCCGGCCGGTCGAGCGCCGCGGCCAGCACGCGGGGATAAGTGCGCGGGTCCACGGGAAGGCGATGATTCGCATACCAGACGGCGAGGGCGCCGGCTTGCGCCTCGAACCGCAGCTGCAGCTTTCCCCGCGCCAGCTCGCGCCCGTAGTGGTCGCCCAGCATCGGTACCAGCACCCGCCCCGCAAGGTGCGGCGCCGTGGGATGCCACTCGATGTCGAAGAACCCCGCGAAGGGCGAGGCCGGGCCGTGCTCGAGCACGTCCATCCACCAGGCGTTGTCGGCGCCCATGACGCCCATGTGGTTGGGTACGACGTCGATCACCTGGCCCATGTCGTGGGAGCGCAAGGCGCGCACGAAGGCGTCGAGGTCCGCGCGCGTGCCGATCTCCGGGTTCAGCGTGGAGTGGTCGACGATGTCGTAGCCGTGGGTGCTTCCGGCGCGCGCGCGCAGGTACGGGGAGCAGTACACGTGGCTCACCCCGAGGTCGGCGAGATAGGGCACGAGCTTGGTTGCGTCGCGGAAGTTGAAGCCCTTGTGCAGCTGCAGCCGGTAGGTCGCCCTCGGGATGCGCGCCTGGCTGGGCCGCGCCTTGCCGCTGCGTGCGGCTCCGCGCTCGGCGAGCGCCACGCGCGCGTGCTTGCGCAAGCGCGGATCGGTGGCCAGGGACTCCACCGGCAATGCGAGCTTGCGCCGCCAGTTCGGCTTCGATACGTTGCCGGGAACGTTCGCCTGCTCCTCCGTGCCGAGGACGTCTTCCATTTGCATGAGGAAGAGCGCGGAGGGCGTGCGGGCGAGGAAGGCGTGCACTGCCAGCC
>JBKJYC010000044.1:0-6842 GCA_046715885.1 Usitatibacter sp. | reverse complement strand
CGCCGACCTCGCCGAGCCCAAGGAATTGGTCGAGGCCATCCGCAAGCGCCGCGGCGGCCAGCTCCTGCGCCTGGACCGCTTGCTGCTGCACAGCCCGCCGCTCGCCGCGGCCTGGAATACGTACCTGGGCGCGGTGCGAACCCAGTTCACGCTCTCGCCCAAGCTGCGCGAGCTGGCCATGTGCGGCGTCGCGGTGCTGAACGGGGCGCAGTACGAGTTCCATCACCACGCGCCCTTGTTCGCGCAGGCGGGCGGCACCCCGGAGCTGGTGGCGGCGTTGCGCGATTTCGAGAAGGCCGCGGACTCGCCGCTCTTCGACGCCGCCGAGCGCGCCGCCATCCGCCTCACGTTCGAGATGACGCGTCCCGTGGCGGTGAAGGACGGGACCTTCGCCGCCGCGCGCAAGGCGGTGCCCACGGAGAAGGAGATGGTCGAGCTGGTGGCCACCATCGCGGCCTACAACATGGTGTCGCGCTTCCTCGTGGCCTTCGACGTTCGCCCGGAGAACGAGGAGTCGTGATGATCCGCGAGCTGGGCATCGTCGCCCGATAGTCTATTGCTGGGCGGTGGCGTTGAAGCCGCAGTCCTGCAGGGCGCGCACGATTTCCTGGATGTGCTCGGCGTTGCGGGTCTTGATGACGAGGTCGATCTCCACCTGCTGCACGGTGAGCTGCGTGAACGCGCGCTGGTGGTGGACCTCCTCGACGTTGGCGTTCTGTGCGGCGATGCACGCGGTGATCTTCGCCAGCGAGCCGGGGAGGTCGCGCGCCTCCACCTTCACGCGCGCGAGGCGCCCGGCGCGCACCATCCCGCGTTGCACGATGTCGGCCAGCAGGAGCGGCTCGATGTTGCCGCCGCAGAGCACCAGGCCCACGTTGCGGCCGCGGAAATGATCCGGGAATTTCATCACCGCGGCCAGGCCCGCGGCGCCCGCGCCTTCCACGACGGTCTTCTCGATCTCCAGCAGCAGCACCACGCCCTGCTCGATGTCGCCCTCGTCCACCAGCAGCACGTCGGTCACGTGCTTGCCCACGACCTCGCGTGCGATCCTGCCGGGCTCCTTCACCGCGATGCCCTCCGCGATGGTCGACAGGCCGAATGTCGCCGGCGTGCCATGCAGCGCGTGGTACATGCCGGGGAAGCGCGCCACCTCGACGCCGTAGACCTCGATCGAGGGCTTCAACGCCTTGGCCGCGAGCGTGATGCCGGAGATGAGGCCGCCGCCGCCCACCGCGATCACCAGCACCTCGAGCTCGGGGTACGCCTCGAGCATCTCCAGCCCGATGGTGCCCTGGCCCGCGACGATCATCGGGTCGTCGTAGGGGTGCACGAAGTTGAGCCCGCGCTCATCCATCATCCGCAGGGCCACGCACTTGGCGTCGTCGAAGCCCTCGCCCTCGAGGATCACCTCGGCGCCGTGCTTGCGCGTGTGCTCGACTTTCACGAACGGCGTGTGCTTCGGCATCACGATGACCGCCGGGATGCCCAGCCGGTTGGCATGGTAGGCCACGCCCTGCGCGTGGTTGCCGGCCGAGCACGCGATCACGCCCTTCGCGCGCTGCGCGGGCGTGAGGGACAACAGCTTGTTCAGGGCGCCGCGTTCCTTGAAGGAGGCGGTGAACTGGTGGTTCTCGAACTTGAGGTGGATCTTCGCGCCGGTGATCTCGGAGAGCGTCTGCGAGCGCAGGCAAGGCGTTCGCACCACGTGGCCTTCGATCGCCTTTGCCGCTTCGCGGATGTCGTGCAGCGTGACGGCCAGGCTTGTGTCCGCGGCGATCGGCGTGCCCTTCCCGGCGTTCATCGGCGCTTCCCGTCCTGATTCGTGAAGGCAAAATCCACTTCGGGCTTCCTGCCTGAAAGGATGTCGGCGAGCGCTTTCCCGGAACCCGCCCCCATGGTCCAGCCGAGTGTGCCATGGCCGGTGTTGAGGTAGAGGTTGCGCAGCCCCGTCCTGCCGATCAGCGGGACGTTGGACGGCGTCGAGGGCCGCAGCCCGGTCCAGTAGACAGGATGCGCGTAGTCGCCGGCACCGGGGAACATCTCGCGCGCGCGCCGGATGAGGGCCTCGCAGCGCACCGGGTTCAGCTCGGTCGAATAGCCCGAGAGCTCGGCGGTGCCGGCGATTCGCAGGCGGCCACCGAGGCGCGTCATCACGATCTTGGCCTCGTCGTCGGTGAGGCTTACCGTCGGCGCGCACGCGGCGTCGGCGACCTCGACGGTCGCGGAATAGCCCTTTGCGGGATAGACGGGCATGTGGACGCCCAGGGGCCGGGTGAAAAGCGGCGAGTAGCTGCCGAGCGCCACCACGTAGGCGTCGGCGGCGAGCGTCTGCTCCGCGCCATCGGGCGTTTTCACCACCACGCCGGCGATCCCCGCGTGGTCCTTGCGGGCGCCCCGCACCTCGTGGCCGAAGCGGAATGCCACGCCCTTCGCCGCCGCCAGGGCGGCCAGGTTGCGCGTGAAGAGGTGGGCATCCCCGGATTCGTCGGACGGGGTGTAGGTCGCGCCCACGATCCGCTCGCGCGCCGAGGCCAGGGCCGGCTCGGTGCGGATGGCCTCGTCCACCGTCATGATGGCGCGGTCCAGCCCGTGGCAGCGCATCACCTCGGCGCTGCCGCAGGCCTGCTCGAATTCGCCGCGTTGCGTGTAGTAGTGGAGGATGCCGCGCGTGAGGTGGTCGTAAGCGATGCCGGTGTCGGCGCGCAGCCGCTGCAGGACGGCGCGGCTGTAGAGGCTCAGGGCCACGATCTGGGCGATGTTGCGGCGCGTCCGCCACGGGGCGCACTCGTACAGGAAACGCAGGCCCCAGGCCCATTGCGCCGGGTCCATTTGCAAACGGAAGAGCAGCGGCGCGTCGTCCTTCGCGAGCCACTTCAGGATCTTGAGGGGGGCCCCGGGGTTGGCCCAGGGCTCGGCATGGCACACCGAGATCTGGCCGCCATTGGCGTAGGACGTTTCCAACCCCGCGCCCGGCCGCCGGTCGACCACCGTGACTTCGTGGCCGTCCCCGGCGGCGTACCAGGCGGTGGTGGTGCCGAGGAGGCCGGCGCCGAGGACGAGGATCTTCATGGGGCAGGGAATAGGCGGGGCGGAGCCTGAAAAAGCACGAGGGGAGAGCCGTCTCGTGCGCCTCTCCCCTCGCCGTTCCTCCCCCCCAAATTCACGCGCAGTCTGGGGAAACACCCTACCATTGTCAACATGAGGCCGAGACCCTTCACCAACCTCGTGGGCTTCCTGAAGGCCGCCTGCACCCACGCTTCACACGTCGGCCGGGAGCTGCCCTTCCTGCCCTTCTACGTGAAGGAGCAGCCCGTCGGATGGATCCGCCCCTCCTTCGCGACCGAACTGCACCGCTGGCCCCATGTGTTCGAGGTGAGTTCCTCGTGGGTCACTCTCAAGGCGCCCGACTCGGTCGCCGGTCGCACCGCGGCGCTGGACGAGGTCACCCGCTCTCTTGCCAAGGAGGGGATCATCCGCGGCTGGCGCGAGGAGATGGTGAGCGTTTCCATCCACTACGGCGCGCCCGAGCTCCTGCGCATGGAACGCGCGGCCTCGCGGCATTTCGGAATCATGGCCTACGCCGCGCACCTGAACGGGTTCACGCGGCGCGGCGGGCTGATCAGTACCTGGGTAGGCAGGCGCGCCGCCGACAAATCGATCGACCCGGGCATGCTGGATAACCTGGTCGGCGGGCGCATCGCCGCGGGATTCACCGTCGATGAGACGATGCGAAAGGAGGCGTGGGAGGAGGCGGGCATCACCCCCGCGCTGCTGGAAGCGCTCTACTGCGTGGGCGCCGTGCGCGTGGAGTACACCGTGCCGGAAGGGCTGCACCGCGAGGTGCTCTTCGTGCACGACCTGTGGCTGCCGCAGGAATTCACGCCGCGCAACCAGGACGGTGAGGTTACCGAGATCCAGCTGCTGCGCAACGAAGAGGTGGTCGAGCGCATCCTCGACGGCGAGTTCACGCTCGACGCGGGTGCCGTCATGATCGATGCGCTCGTCCGCCAGGGCATTCCGTTGCCCGAGGATCCGCAGTACCTCGATATCCTGCGGATGCTGAAACCCTAGGCCCGTTTCTCCCAGGCCAGAGTCACCACCGGCCCGCGCGACGCGGGACGCTGCGACAACGGCGAGTGGCTGGTGGCCGTCACCACGAAATAGGAGCGCTTCCCGCGGCTTGATGTAGCGGCTTTCAACGGCCGTCGTGGCGGGCGCCTGTAAAATGGCGCCCACATGACGCCCGCCGCCCTCCTGCTCGTCGTCGTCTCGGCGTTCATCCACGCGAGCTGGAACTACCTCCTCAAGAAAAGCGGCGGCGGCAGCGGCCTGGTGGCGCTCTCGTGCGCCGTCTCGCTGGTGATCTACCTGCCGGTGGTGGCCTTCGCCGTCCTCCAGTACGGGTACGAGTTCCGCTGGATCCACGTGGCGCTCATGTTCGCCAGCGGCCTGGTCCACACCGCGTATTTCCTGCTGCTGGACCGCGCATACCGAAGCGGGGGCGACCTTTCCATCGTCTACCCGCTCGCGCGTGCCACCGGGCCCCTGCTCACCATCGTCTTCGCCATCCTCGTGCTGGGCGAACGCCCGAGCGCGGTGGCCCTCGCCGGCGCGGTGCTGATCGGCGCCTCGGCGCTGTTGCTCACCGGCAATCCCTTCGCCTGGCACAAGAGCGAGGCGCGGCACGCGGTCGGATTCGCGCTGCTCACGGGGTTCTTCATCGCGATGTACACCGTAGCCGACAAGTGGAGCGTGGCCTCGTGGCTGATCCCGCCGCTGGTGTTCGACTGGGGCTGCAACGCGTGCCGCTGCCTGGTGCTGATCCCCTTCTCGCGCCAGCGCGCGCCCGGCGCGATGGCCGTCGCATGGCGCGAGAAGCGCGGCGCGGTGATCGCCATCGCCGCCCTCTCGCCGCTTTCCTACATCCTGGTCCTGACCGCGATGGTATTCACGCCGGTGAGCCTGGTGGCCCCGGCGCGCGAGGTCTCGATCCTCTTCGCCGCGCTCATGGGCGCGCATTTCCTCGAGGAAGGCGACATCCGGCGGCGCGTGGTGGCGGCCGCGGGAATGGTGCTGGGAATCTCGGGCCTCGCCCTCGGCTAAAGTAAGATTGCGATATGAATGGGCGTTGGAGCGGACCAAAGGCACCGCCGCTCAACGCCCGAGCAGTGATTCGCCATTTGCAGCGGACGAAATGCGCCGCCGCTCAACGCCCGTTCGTGATGCGCGAAAAAATGAACCCGTTCCCGGAATCCGCCGCCTGGAAGAACCTGCTCGCCCACCGTGACGCGATGGGCGGCGCGACCGCCCGCGAGCACTGGCGCGAGGATCAGGATCGCGGTGCCAAGCTCACGTTCTCGTGCGCCGGCCTGGCCGTGGATTTTTCCAAGCAGCCGGTCACGGTGGAGACGCTCGAGGCGCTGCGCGCCCTCGCGCGCGAGCGCAACCTCCCGGGGCAGATCGCCCGCCTCTTCGCCGGCGAGCACGTGAACACCACGGAAGATCGCGCCGCGATGCACATGGCGCTTCGCGGCGACGAGCACGCGATGGTCGATGGCGTGGACGTGCTGCCCGGCATCCAGCGCGGGCGCGAGCGGCTGCGCGTGTTCTCGCAGGCGGTGCGCGACGGCCAGTGGAAGGGCGCCGGCGGGGCCCGCATCCGCGATGTCGTGGGTCTCGGCATCGGCGGCTCCAGCCTCGGCCCCAAGCTCGCGGCGCAGGCGCTGCACGCGATGGCCGACGGGCCACGGCCGCGATTCATCGAGAACGTCGATCCGGCGCAGTTCGACGACAGCCTCTCGGACCTGGACGCGGGTGCCACGCTCTTCGTGATCGTCTCCAAGACCTTCACCACCGAGGAGACGATGACCAACGCCGCCTCGGCGCGCGCGTGGGTCGAGCGCAAGCTCGGGGCCGACGCCGTTGCGAAGCACTTCGTGGCCGCGACCGCCTATCCCGATCGCGCCGCCGCGTGGGGCCTGCCGGAGTGCAACGTCTTCCCCTTTCCCGAATGGGTGGGTGGGCGCTTCTCGATGTGGTCCGCGGTCGGTCTGCCGGTGGCCCTCGCGGTCGGCATGCACGCCTTCGAGCGGATGCTCGCGGGCGCGCATGCGGTGGACCTCGAGTTCCGCTCGACCCCTCTCGATCACAACGTGCCTGCGCTCCTGGCGCTCATCGCGGTCTGGAACCGCAACGCGCTCGGATGCGCACACCACGCGGTCCTGCCCTACGGCTCGCGCCTGGCCGGCCTGCCTCCGTATGTGCAGGCCCTCGAGATGGAATCGAACGGCAAGCGCGTCGATCGCGAGGGCAGGCTGCTCGACTTCGGGACATCGCCGGCGGTGCTGGGCGCGGAAGGCACGCCGGGCCAGCACGCGTTCCACCAGTGGCTGCACCAGGGCACCGATCCGGTCTCCTGCGATTTCATCGTCGTCGCGCGTCCCATGGGGACCGACGCGGAGCGCCACGCGCGCCTGCTCGCGCACGCTGCCGCGCAGTCCGAAGCGCTGATGAACGGTATCGAGACGCCGGAGCCGTGGCGCGCGTGCCCGGGCGGGCGCGCCAGCACCACGATCGTCCTGCCTTCGCTCGATCCCCATCACCTCGGGGCGCTGCTCGCCCTCTACGAGCACAAGGTCTTCGCGGAGGGCGCGCTGTGGGGCATCAACTCGTTCGACCAATGGGGCGTGGAGCTGGGGAAGAAGATCGCCGGCGCCCTGCTGCCCGCGGTGCGCACCCCCGGCGAGGTCGCCGACGCCGCCACGCGCCACCTGCTGGGCGTGATTCACAAGCTGCGCCAAAGCGACTAGCCTAGGCCACCCATGGCGCCCGAGGATTTCAAG
>JBKJYC010000043.1:0-3764 GCA_046715885.1 Usitatibacter sp. | reverse complement strand
CACGTACACCGGCTTCGCGCCGCGCAGCACCACCACCAGCTGGTCGATCACTGCCACGAACAGGAGCACCGCGCCCACGGCGAACGAGAGTTGCGGTATCCAGATGGGCATGACGATCACGCCCGTGGACATCTCCTTGTACTGCCAGCTCTCGTACACGTAGCGAACGGCCCACCACGAGAGGTAGCCGGTGAAGACGGCCGCGATCGCGAGTCCCACGGTCTCGAAGACGCGCCGCACGCCGGGCTTCAGGCTGTCGATCAGGAGCGTCACGCGCACGAAGTCGCCGTGGCGGAACGCGTGCGCCATGGCGAGGAAGAAGCCGGCCGCGCAGGACCACGACACCAGGTCGTCCGTGCCGCCCGTCCTCAGGCCCACCTCGCGCATCACCGTCTGCGCGATCATGGCCACGAAAATCGCGAAAACGAAAAACGCCGCGAGGTATCCCGCGGCGTCGTAGAGGAAGTCGAGCGCCTTGCGCACCCGCCTATTTCTTGTACGCGTCGACGATCGCCTGGCCGTCGGAGCCCGCGGCCTTCAGCCAGTCGGAGGTCATCGTGTCGCCGATCTTCTTCAGGTCCGCCCTGAGCGCCGCGGAGGGCGGCCCGACCGTCATGCCGTTCTTGGCGAGCGTCTCCACCGTCTGCGTCGCGACCCCCTCGCTTTCCTTCCAGCCGCGCGCTTCGGCATCGGCCGCGGCCTTCAGCACCGCGTCCTGCGTGGGCTTGTCGAGCGCGTCGAAGGCTTTCTGGCTCACGAAGACGATGTTCTTCGGGATCCACGCCTGCGCATCGTAGTAGTACTTCACGTGCTCCCAGGCTTTCGTGTCCACGCCCGTGGCGCCGGAGGTCATGTTGGCGTTCACGACGCCGGTGGTCATCGCCTGGGCAAGCTCGGCGGCCTGCACGGTCACCGGTTGCGCGCCGATCAGCTCGGCGATCTTCGAGGTGTTCGGGTTGTATGCGCGCATCTTCAGGCCCTTCATGTCGGCCCCCGAGGCGATCGGCTTGTTGGTGTAGAGGCCCTGGGGCGGCCACGGCACCGCGTAGAGCACCTTCATGCCCTGCTTGGCGAAGCGATCTTCGGTGGCCTTCTTGGAGGCGTTCCAGAGCTTGCGCGCTTCGGCATAGCTGCTCGCCAGGAACGGCACCGAATCCACGCCGAAGATCGGGTCTTCGTTGGAGTAGAGCGAAATGAGGATCTCGCCGATCTGCGCCTGGCCACTCTGCACCGCGCGCTTGATCTCGGGCGCCTTGAAGAGCGAGGCGCCGGGGTGGACCTGGATCTTGAGCTTGCCGTTCGAGCCCTTGTCGATGTCGGCGACGAACTGGTTGATGTTGACCGTGTAGAAGTAGGTGGTCGCCTACTCGTTGGGCAAGTCCCACTTGGTCTGGGCGGCGGCGGTCGCGGCGGCGAAGGCTTGCAGGCGTTTCATGGGAAGGCTCCTCGGGGTTGTTTTCAGCTTTCTAGCATCGCATCTTGCGCATGTCAACAAATTGCTGATATTTTGTCGGTAAACTGTCGCTCTCCCCGGAGGCTTCCATGGCGAAGGACCCGAAGACCAGGACCATCGTCCCCCCTCGCATCGTCTCTTCGGCCCATCTCGCGGTGGGGCGCGGCGCCGAGGTCTCGGAGTTCGAGTACGGCATGATCATGTGCGGCCACGCCTTTCACCGCTGGATCGTCCGGTGCATGACGGCGGCCGGGATGAAGGACCTGACGCCCATGGACGTGCTGGTGCTGCACCACGTGAACCATCGCGCCCGCAACAAGAAGCTGGCCGACATCTGCTTCGTGCTGAACGTCGAGGATACCCACGTCGTGAGCTACGCGCTGAAGAAGCTGGTGGCCGCAACCCTGGTGAAGAGCGAGAAGAACGGCAAGGAGGTGCTGTTCTCCACCACCGCCCGCGGGCAGGCGCTGATAGACCGCTATCGCGAAGTGCGCGAAGCTTGCCTGGTGGCGAGCCTGAACCCCGACGGGTCGGACAACGACAAGCTGGCGGACGTGGCTTCCTTCCTGCGCTTCATGTCCGGACTCTACGACCAGGCGGCTCGCGCCGCTTCTTCACTTTAGAACACGGCGGACAATGAGCGAAGCGAAGAAGTGGCAGTTCTGGATCGACAGGGGCGGCACGTTCACCGACGTCGTCGCCCGCAAGCCCGACGGCTCGCTCCTCACGCACAAGCTGCTGTCGGAAAACCCGGAGCAGTACCGCGACGCGGCCATCGCCGCCATCCGCCACCTCCTCGACGTGAAGCCCGGCGACCCGATCCCGGTGGAGATGATCGAGGCGGTGAAGATGGGCACCACGGTCGCCACCAACGCGCTGCTCGAGCGCAAGGGCGAGCCCACGGTGCTCTTCACGACGCGGGGCTTGCGCGACCAGCTGCGCATCGCGTATCAGAACCGGCCGCGCATTTTCGACCGCCACATCCGCCTGCCCGAGCTCCTCTACAAGAAGGTGGCCGAGGTGCCGGAGCGCATGGGCGCGCACGGCGATCTCATCGAGGAGCTCGACGAAGGCGCCGCGTGGCGCGAGCTCAAGGCCGCGCACGAGGAGGGCTTCCGCTCCATCGCCATCGTCTTCATGCACGGCTACCGCTATCCGCAGCACGAGGCGCGCGTCGCCGAGCTCGCCTGGGAAGCCGGCTTCCGGCAGGTTTCGGCCTCGCACGCGGTGAGCCCGCTGATGAAGATCGTTTCCCGCGGCGACACCACCGTCGTCGATGCCTACCTCTCGCCCATCCTGCGACGCTACGTGGACCAGGTCTCCGGCGAGCTGCCGGGCGCCCGGGTGATGTTCATGCAATCCAACGGCGGCCTCACCGACGCGCACCGCTTCCAGGGCAAGGACTCCATCCTCTCCGGGCCCGCCGGCGGGATCGTCGGCATGGTGAGCACCTCCGAGAGCGCGGGATTCGGGAAAGTCATCGGCTTCGACATGGGCGGCACTTCCACCGACGTGTCGCATTACGCCGGCACGCTGGAGCGCGAGTTCGAGACGCTGGTGGCGGGCGTGCGCATGCGCGCGCCGATGATGTCCATCCACACCATCGCGGCGGGCGGCGGCTCCATCCTGCACTTCGACGGCCAGCGCCAGCGCGTGGGCCCGGGTTCCGCGGGCGCGAACCCCGGCCCCGCGTGCTATCGGCGCGGCGGGCCTCTCGCGGTCACCGACTGCAACGTGATGCTGGGCAAGATCCAGCCCGCGTTCTTTCCAAGGGTCTTCGGACCGAAGGCGAACGAAGCGCTCGACGCGCAGGTGGTGCGGCGCAAGTTCACGGAGCTCGCCGCGGAAATCGAGAAATCCACCGGCAAGCACCAGGCGCCCGAGCAGCTCGCCGAAGGGTTCATCGCCATCGCCGTGGCCAACATGGCCAACGCGATCAAGTTCATCTCCGTGCAGCGCGGCCATGACGTGACCGAGTACACGCTCGCCTGTTTCGGCGGCGCCGGCGGCCAGCATGCGTGCCTGGTGGCCGACGAGCTCGGCATGAAGCGCGTCTTCATCCACCCGCTGGCGGGCGTGCTCTGCGCGTATGGCATGGGACTCGCGCAGGTCCGCGCGCTGCGCGAGGAGGCGGTGGAGCGCCAGCTCGACCCCGGCGCCATGACGGACGTCGACTTCCTCCAAGCCAAGCTCGCGATCCAGTGCACCGAGGAGCTCACCGCGCAGGGCGCGGCGGTGGGAGAGATCCACAAGCGGCTGCACCTCAAGTACGACGGCACCGATACCGCGCTCGCCGTGCGGCTCGGCAAGC
>JBKJYC010000042.1:0-2836 GCA_046715885.1 Usitatibacter sp. | reverse complement strand
GCCGCATCTCCATGACCGACGAGGCCGCCTTCGAGGTCGGGCGCAATGTCGGCACGTCCAAGGGCGCGGTGGTGTTCGAGAACGAGCTGATCCAGCTGATCCAGTACTCGCCGCTCACGCAGAAGGTGTTCGCGCGCCCCCTGGTGCTGGTGCCGCCCTGCATCAACAAGTTCTACATCATGGACCTGCAGCCCGAGAACTCGCTGGTGCGCTATGCGCTCGAGGAAGGGCACACGGTCTTCATGGTGTCGTGGCGCAACGTGAAGGAGGCCCAGGGCAAGCTCACCTGGGACGACTACATCGCGAGCGGCATCATCGCCGCCCTCGAGGAATCGAGGAGGATCTCGGGCGCCGACAAGGTGAACGCGCTCGGCTTCTGCGTCGGCGGCACGCTGCTCGCCGCGGGCGTGGCGGTGCTCGAGCGCAAGAAGCGCAAGGTGGTCGAAAGCCTCACCCTGCTCACCACACTGCTCGATTTCTCGGACGTGGGAGACATCCGCGTCTTTATCGACCAGAGCTTCGTCGAGAAGCGCGAGAAGGCGCTGGAGAAGGGCGGCATCGTGCCCGGCACCGAGCTCGCGGCCTCGTTCTCGAGCCTGCGCGCCAACGACCTCATCTGGAGCTACGTGATCAACAATTACCTCAGGGGCAAGGCGCCGCCCGCGTTCGACCTGCTCTACTGGAACGCGGATTCGACCAACCTTCCCGGGCCGATGTACGCCTACTACATCCGCAACACCTACCTCGAGAACAGGCTGGCCAAGCCCGATGCGCTGAAGATGTGCGGCGTGCCGGTGAGCCTGAAGCAGGTGAAGGTGCCGGCTTTCGTGTTCTCGGCGCGCGAGGACCACATCGTCCCGTGGAAGGGGGGGTACGAGAGCGCGCGCTGCCTGGGCGGCCCGGTCACCTTCGCGCTCGGCGCCAGCGGCCACATCGCGGGCACCATCAACCCGGCGAGCAAGAACAAGCGCAGCTTCTGGATCGGTCCCGCGGAAGGCTCGGCGGGCGTGAAGCTGGGCCCGGATGCCGAGAAATGGTTCGCGCAGTCCAAGGAGGTGCCCGGGAGTTGGTGGCCCGCCTGGTCGCGGTGGTTGAAGCCTCATGCCGGCAAGCAGGTTCCCGCGCGCGCGAAGCTCGGCGGCGCCGGGCGCAAACCCATCGAGCCGGCGCCCGGGCGCTACGCCAAGGAGCGCGCGGACTAGCTGTCAAGACAAACGAGGAGAGAGAAATGGCACAACGCATCGCGCTCGTGACGGGTGGCATGGGGGGCCTCGGCGAGGCCATCTGCATGAAGCTGGAGAAGATGATGGGCATCCGCATCGTGGTCACGTACTCGCCCGGCAATACCAAGCACGTCGACTGGCTGAAGGAGATGAAGGCCCAGGGCCACGACTTCGCGGCTTATGCCTGCGACGTCGCGGACTACGAGTCGTGCCAGAAGATGGTCGCGCAGGTGACGAAGGAGTTGGGCCCCATCGACATCCTCATCAACAATGCGGGCATCACGCGCGACATGACCTTCAAGAAGATGACCAAGGTCGACTGGGACGCGGTGATCGCGACCAACCTGGACAGCGTCTTCAACGTGACCAAGCCCGTCGTCGACGGCATGGTGGAGCGCGGCTGGGGCCGGGTGATCAATGTTTCGAGCGTCAACGGCCAGAAGGGAGCCTTCGGCCAGACCAACTACTCGGCCGCCAAGGCGGGAATGCACGGCTTCAGCAAGGCGCTGGCCCTCGAGGTCGCGCGCAAGGGCGTCACCGTGAACACCATCTCGCCGGGCTACATCGGCACCAAGATGGTCCTGGCGATTCCCAAGGACGTTCTCGACTCCAAGATCCTCCCGCAGATCCCGGTGGGCCGCCTTGGCAAGCCCGAGGAAGTGGCGGGCCTTTGCGCCTACCTCGCTTCCGACGAGGCAGCATTCCTCACCGGCGCCAACATCGCCATCAACGGCGGCCAGCACATGTTCTAGAGCGCGATGGAGATCGATTCCTTCTGGGAGTACACGGATCCCGGTGCCAGCGAGGTGCGCTTCGCGACGGCGGCCTCGGGAGCCTCCGGGGACGCGAAGCTGGAGCTACTGACGCAGGTCGCGCGCACCTATTCGTTGCGCGGGCGCTTCGAAGAGGCCCACCGCATCCTCGACGAGGTCGAGTCCAAGCTCGACGGCGCGGGCCCGGCGCCGCACGCGCGCTACATGCTCGAGCGCGGGCGCACGTACAACTCCGCGAAGGATGTCGAGCGCGCCCGCCCGCTCTTCGTGGCCGCGTGGAACATCGCTCGCGCGGGGCGGCTCACCGGCCTCGCGGTGGACGCCGCGCACATGGTGGCCATCACCCACGCCGGCTCCGCCGAAGGTGTCGCCTGGAACCGGCTCGCCCTGTCGATCGCGCGCGGCGCCATCGACCAGAAAGCGGTGGCGCTCGTTCCGGCGATGCTGAACAACGTGGCGTGGGACCTGCACGGCCTGGGACGCCTCGAGGAGGCGCTCACGGCGTTCGAGGAAGCCGAGACGCAATGGCTGGCGCGCGGCAAGCCCAGGCGCGTCCAGATCGCCCAATGGTCGGTGGCGCGCTGCCTGCGCTCCATGGGCCGCCACCGTGAGGCGCTCGCGATCCAGCGGACGTTGGCCGCGGAGCACGAGGCCGCGGGAACCACCGATCACTACGTCGATGAGGAAATCGCGACGAACCTGGCCGCGCTCGAGCAAACATAGTCCGGCGGTCCAAGGTCACGAGCCCGGCGGTCGAGGAAGGTCCAGCCTGCTCGCCATGCCGCGTCGTTGACACTCGCGGTCCCCTCCGGAACCGAAAATGACCGGCGGCTGCGGAAC
>JBKJYC010000041.1:0-4405 GCA_046715885.1 Usitatibacter sp. | reverse complement strand
GTCGACCACTGCACGCGGCTGTGCCACGCCTCGTCGGTCGTGGCGCTGCTGGAAGGCATCGGCTCGGGCGCGGTGTCGAACCAGGTCTCCGACGTGGAGTTCGCCGAGGTGATCTTCCTCATCGGTGCGAACCCGGCCTCCAACCACCCGGTGGCCGCCACCTGGATCAAGAATGCCGCGCGCAAGGGTGCCAAGCTGATCGTGGCCGACCCGAGGCGTACGGAGCTCGCGCGCCACGCCTGGCGCAACCTCCAGTTCACCGCCGACACCGACGTGGCGCTGCTGAACGCGATGATCTTCACGATCCTCGAGGAGAACCTCTGCGACCAGGAGTTCATCGGCTCGCGCACCAGCGGCTTCGAGGCGCTGCGGGAGAACGCTAAGGGCTTCAGCCCGGAGGCGATGGCGCCGATCTGCGGCATCCCGGCGGAGACGATCCGCGAGGTGGCGCGCGCGTACGCGAGCTCGAAGGCCTCGATCATCCTCTGGGGCATGGGCATCTCGCAGCACGTGCACGGCACGGACAATGCGCGCTGCCTGATCGCGCTGACACTCATGACCGGCCAGATCGGCCGGCCTGGTACCGGGCTGCACCCGCTGCGCGGGCAGAACAACGTGCAGGGCGCCTCCGACGCGGGCCTGATCCCGATGATGTTTCCCGACTACCAGCGCGTGGACAGCCCGGAGGCGAACGCGCGCTTCGAGAAGCTCTGGGGCATGAAGCTCGACCGCAATCCCGGGCTCACGGTGGTCGAGATCATGGATGCCGCCTGCGACGGCAAGATCCGCGGCATGTACGTGATGGGCGAGAACCCGGCGATGTCGGACCCCGACACGCACCATGCGCGCATGGGACTGGCGAAGCTCGATTGCCTCGTGGTCCAGGACATCTTCCTCACCGAGACCGCGTACCTGGCCGACGTCGTCCTGCCCGCATCCGCGTGGCCCGAGAAAACGGGCACGGTCACGAACACGGACCGGATGGTGCAGCTCGGGCGGCGCGCCCTCGAAATGCCCGGCGATGCGCGCCAGGACCTGTGGATCATCCAGGAGCTCGCAAAGCGCCTGGGCTGCACCTGGAACTACACCGGAACCGGGAGCGGCGTGGCGCAGGTCTACGACGAGATGCGCGGCGCGATGAATTCCATCGGCGGGATCTCATGGGAGCGCCTCGAGCGCGAGTCCAGCGTCACCTACCCGTGCCGCACCGAGGACGATCCCGGCCAGTCGGTGGTGTTCACCGACGCGTTCCCGACGAACGATGGGCGGGCGAAGTTCGTCCCCGCCGACATCATTCCCGCCGACGAGCGGCCTGACAATGAGTATCCGTTCGTCCTGATCACCGGGCGGCAGCTCGAGCACTGGCACACGGGCTCGATGACGCGCCGCGCCTCGGTGCTCGATGCGTTGGAGCCCCAGGCCGTGGCGTCGCTGCACCCCCTGGATCTCGATGCGCTCGGCGCCAGGGCGGGCGACGTCGTCACGGTCGCCTCGCGCCGCGGCGAGATCGCGCTGGTCGCGCGCGCCGACGACGGCACGCCGCGCAACACCATCTTCATTCCGTTCGCGTTCTACGAGGCGGCCGCGAACCGGCTCACCAATCCCGCGCTCGATCCCTTCGGCAAGATCGCCGAGGTGAAGTACTGCGCGGTGAAGGTGAAGGCGGGCGGCAAGCTGGAGAGCCTGGCGAGCTACGGCGGTGGGCAGTCCTTCGAGCCTTAGGGCTCCGCGCGGCCAAGCCAGCGGCCGTGGCGTTGCGCGCGGCGAAGTCCGCGCAAGTCGGTGATCCCGTCCGACCGTGCCTTCGCCAGCATCGCCAGCAGCAGCTGGGCGGCGCTGTAGGCGTCGCCCAAGGCATTGTGGCGGTCGGGCGCGGCGAGCGAGAAGTGCTCGAGCCAGTCATCCAGCGTCCTGCAGTCCACGGTTCCCGGCGTGTACAGCGCCGCGGGAAGGAGCGCGAGGTCGATCCAGTCGGGCCGGAACGCAAGGCCCAGCTGCATGCGTATCGCGGCGGCCAGGAACGCGTGGTCGAACGGCGCGCTGAACGCCACCAGGGGATGGTCGTCCGCAAACGCGAGGAAGGCGGTGAGCGCTTCGGCCTGGCTCTCGCCCGCGAGCTGGGCCTCGCCCCCGATGCCGTGCACCAGGATGTTCGCGTCGTCGCTCACGCGGTCCTGGCGCAGCTCGCGATAGAAGCTCGAGCCGAGCGGCACTGTCCCGGCGCTCACCAAGCACGCCCCGATCGACAGCAGCCGGTCGCGCGCGGTGTCCAGGCCGCTGGTCTCGGTGTCCACCACGACGAAGGTGGCTTCGGCGAGCGGCGTGGCCGGGCGCGGGCGCAGGCGGCCCGCGATGGCGCTCCAGAACCCGCCGGCACTCGCGCTCACAGCTGGTAGTCGAGGGCGAGCCGCTGCTGCAGGCGCTTGGCCGAGCGCAGGCACTCGCGCAGCAGCCGGCGGTCGATCTCGTTCAGGCGGTCGGGCTCGAGGTAATTGTCGGGATCCCCGCCCGAGGCCATTCGCGCATGCTGGTGGCGCAGGCGGAAATGCTGGAGGAAGTGGAACGCCGCGACATGCGCCTCGGCGTCGGAGGCGGGCATGGCGCCGCGCTTCGCCGCCTCGAGCAGGCGCTCCGCGGTGTTCGTCGCCATGACGCCGTGGGCGAGCGCATAGACGCGGGCCGCATCCGTGAAGATCGTCGAGCCGCGCATCTTGAGGTCGATGGTTCCCGGATGGGCGGGATCGTCACTCAGCTCGAGGTCGCGCAGCACGCCCAGGGGCGGACGGTTGGCGAGCGCGTTCTCGGCCATCAGGCGCAGGAAGCGCGCGTTGCCCGCGACCTCGCGCGCCAGCCAGTCGCGCAGGGCGCGTGCGGGCGCGGCGTTGCCGTGGAGCGGGCTGAAATCGAAGAAGATGTTCGAGTGCAGGATCGCCGTCGGGTCGCCGCCCGAGATCCACTGGTCGAATGCCGTGCGCCACTCGGCCTCCGACAGGCACCACTTCGGGTTGGAAGCCATGATGAAGCCGCGGCATTCGGGGAATCCCACGACGGCCAGCGCCTTGTTGATGCGCGCGGCCACCGGCAGGAGACGTTCGCGGACCGCCCGCGCATCCCCTTCGCCCTCCTCGAAGACGATGGCGTTGTCCTGGTCGGATGCGAGCGTGCGCTCGCGCCGGCCCTCGCTGCCGAGCGAGATCCAGCAGAACGCCTGGCTGGACACGGCCTCGGCTTCGAGCCTGATCTCGATCACGCGTCGGCTGAGGCGGTCGTGCAGCGAGGCGACGATGCGGATCACGTTTTCCACGTCCGCGCCCTGCGCGATGAACTCCTGGGTCATCTCGCGGATGCTTCCCGCGAGTTGCGCGAGCGCCTCGATGTGCGTGGCGTGCTCGATCGCCGCCCCGATCTGGCGCAGGCCGACGCGCTGCAGGGCGAACAGGTCGCGCTCCGACACCAGCCCCGCGATGCGCTCGCCCTCCATGACGACCACGTGGTGGATGCGGTGCTCGGCCATCGTGAGCGCGGCCTCGTAGGCGAACGCCGTCTGCGGCAGCGTGACCGGGCGCGGGGTCATCACCGCCGCGATGGGTTGATCCAGGCCGACGCCGCGCAGGGACACGCGAGAGAGGAGGTCCTTCAACGTGAAAATGCCGGCGAGGGACCCGTCGGCAGCGGTCACCAGCATGGAGCCGATGCCCTCGCGCTGCATGCGTTCGAGCGCCACACGGATCGGCGTGCTCGCGTCGCAAGCCTCCGGCGCGCGCTGCACGACTTGCCCGAGCCGGCGATCGAGCGGCTGCCGGCGCTCGGTATCGAACGGCGTCCTGCCGTTCGCCGCGGCGACCGCGTGTCCCAGCATGCTCGCGATGCGCTGCGTGCAGAAGGCGTGGAAGACCGCGCTCCGGTCCACCAGCTTGTGGAAGTCCTCCGCCCGCAGCAGGAAGCAGAAGGTATCGCGCGACGCCCGGTACGCGCCGCTCACCGTCCGGCGGGCCGTCAGGGCGCCCAGCGGGAAGCACTCGCCGTCGTGCAAGGCGATCCCCGGGCCGGTCATGACCGCGCCCTGCTTGATGATGTGCAGGTGGTTGGGCACGGCGTGCCCGGGGTCGAGGATCACGGCCTGGGCGGGGAAGTAGGCGAGCGAGAGGCGCGATGCGAGAAACTCCAGGTCGCGCGCCTCCATGCGATCGAAAGGAGCATGGCGCCGAAGGTGGGCGACCGTTCCCGGGATGAGGCTCATCGATGGTTTCCTTCCGCATTGCAGCACGGGAAGCTCGCGTCCGCGGCGCCCGTGGGTTATCTTGCCGGCCATGGCGGAAACCGGTGCCCCCGACATGATCGCAGCCTTTCCGCTGGTCGACGCGCGGATCGAGCGCGTCCTGCGCCTCCCGCTCTAGAATAGGCC
>JBKJYC010000040.1:0-5810 GCA_046715885.1 Usitatibacter sp. | reverse complement strand
ACGATCTGGGAGGGCGCCACGTCGATGTACTCGATCTTTTCCGGCCCGGAGAGCGTGAATTCGTTGCGGTGGCGGCAGGAGACCAGCTCGTCGACGAACTTGCCGGACTTGTCGACCTCGGCATTCGCCTGCGCGATCACGTACTTGCCCTCCTCGATCGCCGAGAGGTACTCGATGTCCTTGGTGACCTTTGCGTCCTTCACGCGCCGGTACGGGGTTTCGATGAAGCCATACTCGTTGGTGCGCGCGTAGAGAGCCAGCGAGTTGATCAGGCCGATGTTCGGGCCTTCCGGGGTCTCGATCGGGCACACCCGGCCGTAGTGCGTCGGGTGGACGTCGCGCACCTCGAAGCCGGCGCGCTCGCGCGTGAGGCCGCCCGGGCCCAGGGCCGAGATGCGGCGCTTGTGCGTGATCTCGGACAGCGGGTTGGTCTGGTCCATGAACTGCGAGAGCTGCGAGGAGCCGAAGAACTCCTTGATCGCCGCGGAGACCGGCTTCGCGTTGATCAGGTCATGCGGCATCAACTGCTCGCTTTCGGCCTGCGACAGGCGCTCGCGCACCGCGCGCTCCACGCGCACGAGGCCGGAGCGGAACTGGTTCTCGGCCAGCTCACCGACAGATCTGACTCGCCGGTTACCGAGATGGTCGATGTCGTCGATCTCGCCACGCCCGTTGCGAAGCTCCACAAGGATCTTGATGACGGCGACGATGTCCTCGTTGGAGAGCGTCATCTTGCCCGTCAGCTCGTCACGGCCGACGCGGCGGTTGAACTTCATGCGACCGACATCGGAGAGGTCGTAGCGGTCCTCGTTGAAGAAGAGCCCGCTGAAAAGCGTCTTCACCGCGTCCTCCGTCGGCGGCTCGCCCGGGCGCATCATCCGGTAGATCGCGACCTGCGCGTTCACCTGGTCGACGGTCTCGTCGATGCGCAGGGTCTGCGAGATGTACGGGCCCTGGTCGAGATCGTTGGTGTAGATCGTCGGCACGAGCTCCACGCCGGCGTCGAGGATCTTCTTCAGGACCGCTTCGGTGATCTCGTCGTTCACGTTCGCGACGATCTCTCCGGTGGCGGTGTTCACCAAGGTCTTGGCCAGCGTGCGGCCGACGAGGAAGTCCGGCTCCACCGAGAGCTTCTTCATGCCCGCGGCCTCCATCTCGCGGATGTGCTTCACCGTGATGCGCTTGTCCTTCTGAACCAGGACCTTGCCGGCCTTGGTGACGATGTCGAAGCGCGCGATCTCGCCGCGCATGCGCTCGGGCACCACGTCGAACTCGATGCCCTTCTTGGTGACGTGGAAGGTATCGAAGGCGAAGAAGTGCTCGAGGATCTGCTCGGGCTTGTAGCCGAGGGCCTTGAGCAGGATCGTGACCGGCATCTTGCGGCGCCGGTCGACGCGGAAGTAGAGGTAGTCCTTGGGGTCGAACTCGAAGTCGAGCCACGAGCCGCGATACGGGATAACGCGCGCCGAGAACAGCAGCTTGCCGGACGAATGGGTCTTGCCGCGATCGTGCTCGAAGAAGACGCCCGGGGAGCGGTGCAACTGGGAGACGATGACGCGCTCGGTCCCGTTGATGACGAACGAGCCGTTGCGGGTCATGAGCGGGATCTCGCCCATGTACACCTCCTGCTCCTTCATCTCCTTGATGGTGGGCTTGGTGGCCTCCCGATCCATGATCACGAGGCGGACCTTCGCGCGCAGCGGGCTGGCGAAGGTGAGGCCGCGTTGCTGGCATTCGACCACGTCGAACGGCGGATCGCCCAGCGAATAGCTCACGAACTCGAGGCGGGCGTTGCCCGAATGGCTCGAGATCGGGAACACCGACTGGAAGGCCGACTGCAGGCCGGACTCCTTGCGCTTGTCGGCCAGGGCTTCGGCCTGCAGGAACTCGGCATAGGAGTTGATCTGGGTGGCGAGGAGGAAGGGCACATCCAGCACGGCCGCGCGTTTCGCGAAGCTCTTGCGGATGCGTTTCTTCTCGGTGAAAGAGTAGGTCATGTGAACTCCAAATCGTCGGACGCGGGTTGCCCGCTTCCGTGCACCCGACTGGTGCCAACCATGGCCTGGTGGCTCGCCGCTACGAGCCGCTGGCGGACGGCCCACGGGGACGTGGGCCCGACCAAACCTGCCTTCCGCAGTCGCTTCAGAAGACAAATCGAAACCCGTCCAGGGCTTCGATTTGGCATCTGGAACGGCGTTGGAGCGGACACCACGCTGCGGTGCCGCTCAACGCCGCCAGACAAAACGCCCCTACTTGATCTCGGCCTTGGCGCCGGCTTCTTCCATCTTCTTCTTGACCGCCTCGGCGTCGGCCTTGCTGACGCCTTCCTTCAGCGGCTTCGGCGCGCCATCGACCAGGTCCTTGGCCTCCTTCAGGCCCAGGCCCGTGACTTCGCGCACGGCCTTGATGGTGTTCACCTTGTTCTCGCCGGCGGCGTTGAGCATCACGGTGAACTCCGTCTGCTCTTCCTTCGCTGCGGCGGCGCCACCGGCCGCGGGGGCGGCGACAGAGACGGTCGCGGCGGCGGCCGACACGCCGAACTTCTCTTCCATGTCCTTGATGAGCTGCGAGATCTCGAGGACCGACTTGGCGGAGATCGCGTCGAGGATTTCCTGGTTGCTGAGTGCCATTTGATTGCTCCTGATTCGATTGAGGTCGTTGAATTTGAAGTCGCGGCAGGATCAGGCGGCGGCCTTTTCCTTCTGGTCGCGCACGGCGGCGAGGGTCCGCACCAGCCTGCTCGGCACCTCGTTCAGCGTCTGGACGAACTTGGCGATCGGGGCCTGCATCGTGCCCATCAGCTTGGCGAGCAGCTCCTCGCGGCTGGGCAGCGTGGCAAGCGCGCCGACCTCCTTGGCGGTCATCAGCTGGCCGGGCATCGCCCCGCCTTTGATGACCAACTTGTCGTTCCCCTTCGCGTAGGCGTGGAGCACCTTCGCGGCGGCCACAGGGTCCTCGGAAATTCCGTAGGCGAGAGGCCCGACCATCTTGTCGGCGAGCTTCTCGAACGGCGTTCCCTGGACCGCGCGGCGCGCGAGGGTGTTCTTCATCACACGAAGGTAGACGCCGGAAGCGCGCGCTTGCGCACGCAGCTGCGTGACGTTCTCCACGGGCAGGCCGCGGTACTCGGCGATCACGATCGCCTGCGCCTTGGCCACGCGCGCGGAGATTTCCGCAACGACTTCCTTCTTCTCTTCGAGACTAAGACTCAAGGTCTTCTCCTTCAGTGAATAGCGACCTCTCGTCAGGAGCTGCAAATCCTGCCTGGGTGCGCCATCTGCGTAGGTTTCGGGAGACGTCCCCTCGATTGAGCCCTCGCGGGCACCTACGGTCTTTGACAACCCGCCGCCCCGTGATGCGGGCAGCGGCCCAAAGTTCGTTCAGTGCATGAGCCGTTTCAATGCGATCCAACCGGCGCCGCGCCGGCCATGCCGGTCTGGTCGACCTTCACGCCCACGCCCATCGTGCTGGAGACCGAGACCTTCTTCAGGTAGATCCCCTTCATGGTGGTCGGCTTCGACTTGTTGATCGCGCCCAGCAGCGCCTCGAAATTCTCGGCGAGCGCATCGACCTCGAACGAGGCGCGGCCGATCGTGCATTGCACGATGCCCGCCTTGTCGGCGCGGTACTGCACCTGGCCGCCCTTGGCGTTTCTCACCGCCTCGGCGACGTTCGGCGAAACAGTGCCCACTTTCGGGTTCGGCATCAGGCCGCGCGGGCCCAGCACCTGGCCGAGGGGGCCGACGACCTTCATCGCGTCCGGGGAGGCGATGACGACGTCGAAGTCCATGAACCCGCCCTTGATCTTCTCGGCGAGGTCGTCGAAACCGACGATGTCCGCGCCCGCGGCCTTGGCCGCCTCGACGTTGGCGCCCTGGGTGAACACGGCCACGCGCACCTTCTTGCCGGTGCCGCGCGGCAGGACGACGGAACCGCGGACCACCTGGTCCGACTTCTTCACGTCGATGCCGAGGTTCACGGCGACGTCGACGGACTCGTCGAACTTGGCGGTGGCGGTCTTCTTCACGAGGTCGAGCGCGTCCTTCAAGCCGTAGGCCTTGGTACGGTCGACCAGGGAGGCGATCTTCTGGACCCGTTTCGACATGGTCAGATCCCTTCCACTTCGACGCCCATGCTGCGGGCGCTGCCGGCGATCGTGCGCACCGCGGCCTCGAGGCCGGCGGCGGTGAGGTCGGGCATCTTGGTCTTGGCGATCTCTTCGGCCTGCGCGCGCGTGAGCTTGCCCACCTTGTCGGTGTGCGGCTTCGGGCTGCCCTTTTCGAGCTTGATCGCCTTCTTGATCAGCACCGTCGCCGGGGGCGTCTTGATGATGAACGTGAAGCTCTTGTCCGCGAACGCGGTGATGACCACAGGGAGCATCAGGCCGGGCTCCATCTTCTGGGTCTGGGCGTTGAAGGCCTTGCAGAATTCCATGATGTTCAGGCCGCGCTGGCCGAGCGCGGGTCCGATGGGCGGCGAGGGATTCGCCTTGCCCGCCGGCACCTGCAGCTTGATGAATCCGACGATTTTCTTTGCCACGATCTTTCTCCTCGGGTGCGAGCGGACGACGCTGGGCGACGCCCTCCCCGTTCCGTTTGGCCAGGAAGCGCCTGGCCGCCGCTACCAATTCTTCAGGCCTTCTCGACCTGCCCGAACTCCAGCTCCACCGGCGTGGGCCGCCCGAAGATCAGGACGGAAACGCGGATCTTGCTTTTCTCGTAGTTCACTTCCTCGACCGTGCCGTTGAAGTCGTTGAACGGCCCGTGGGTGACGCGAACCGATTCGCCGACCTCGCACAGCACCTTTGGCTTCGGCTTTTCCACGCCTTCCTGCACCTGGTGCAGGATGTTCTCCACTTCCTTGTCCGAGATCGGCGTGGGCCGCATCGCGGTCCCTCCGATGAAGCCCGGCACTTTGGGCGTGCTCTTCACCAGGTGCCAGGTCTCGTCCGTCATGTGCATCTGCACCAGGATGTAGCCCGGGAAGAAGCGGCGCTCGCTGATCGCCTTCTGCCCGCTTTTCATCTCCACGACTTCCTCGGTGGGCACGAGCACCTGGCCGAACTTGTCCGCCATGCCCGAGCGCTTGATGCGATCCAGGAGAGCCGCCTGGATGCTCTTCTCCTGCCCGGAGTAGGCGTGCACGACATACCAGCGCATCGACATCATCAGCCCCCCTGCCCGAGCAGTTTCTGCGTGACCCACAGCAGCCCTGTGTCGACGATCCACAGGAAAAGCGCCATTACGAAAACGAACAGGAACACCACGCCGGTGGTCTGGAGCGTTTCCTTCTTGGTCGGCCAGACGACGCGCTTCGCCTCGTCGATCGACTCGCGGGCGAACACCGCGAAATCGCGCCCCGACTGCGTAAACCACATCATCCCGGCGGCCGCCGCGAAGGCGCCCAGCAGCACGCCGAGGCGAGCCACGAGCGGGTAGTTCTCCCGCAACGCGTAGAAGCCGTAGAGGCCCGCCACGGCGATGAGCGCCGCGATTCCGATCTTGATTCGTTCCGCCATCACGCCCATTCCGCCTTTTCCCTGCCGGTGCATCTGGCAGGCCAGGAGGGTCTCGAACCCCCAACCTGCGGTTTTGGAGACCGCCGCTCTGCCAATTGAGCTACTGGCCTACGCTTCTACTCGTCATTCGAGGATCTTGGAGACCACGCCTGCGCCCACGGTGCAGCCGCCTTCGCGGATCGCGAAGCGCAGCTTCTCTTCCATGGCGATCGGCGCGATCAGCGTTACCGTCATCTTGATGTTGTCCCCCGGCATCACCATCTCGGTGCCCGCCGGGAGCTCCAGGCTGCCG
>JBKJYC010000039.1:0-2809 GCA_046715885.1 Usitatibacter sp. | reverse complement strand
GTGTGGCGCAGCGCAACGGCGCGCAACCGGAAGCCGTTTCCAGGTCGCTGGAAAACGCGCAGGGCCGCGTGGCGCAGCTGCCCATCGCCGCCAACAATGCGAACGGCATGCCCATCTATGGCTTCGTGCCCGAACTGCCGGCCATCCGGCCGACGCCCTGGGCGAATTACCGTCCGACGCAGCGGCCCTCCAACCAGATCGAGCATCAGACGGGGGTCATCCTTGCAGGTTTCCTCCGCTAGGCCGGGCCCGGAGCGAGCGTCGTCACGAGGCGCACCTCACGATCGCAAGGTGCAGGAGTTACGCCTGGCGGCGCTAGACCTGCACAAGGCGCTGCTGGACGCCCAGCGCGTGCGCTACGAGCGCGACAACGGGCGCATGGATTCCAGCGGCGAGTTCCTCGAGCTGGTGATCCGCCATCCCATGTTCGAATGGATCCGCGCACTCTCGGCGCTCATCGCCCGCCTCGACGAGTGGGCCGAACGGCCCCAGGCGGATCGCGAGGAGCTGGCGGCCGTGCAGGAGACGATGCGCTCGCTGATCCGACCGGAAGGCCGCAACAAGTCGTTCACCGCGCCTTACTGGGTGCTGGTGGAGGCCGTTCCGGATGTCCTCGTCGCCCACGTGAAGCTCTCGCGGCTCCTCAACGCGCGCTAGCAAGCGCCACCAGCCGGTCCCAGTCTTCCGCGCGCAGCCTCGCGATCACGATCCAGCCCGCCACGCCCGGGCGCAGCACCGCGGCCTCGCCCTCCTCGAGGTGCGGCACCCCCGCGATGGTGCGGAATCCGCTGCCATGCCCGGAAACGATGCGTAGCGCCTCGCCCTTCTTCACGCGCTTGGCGAGCAGCGCCGCGAGTCCCGAGTAATCGGGCGCCCCGCCGAGCTGACTGGAGCGACCGCGGACGGCGTCGTCGGGCGCAGGCGCGCGCCCCGCGATCAGGCGGGCGGTTTCCATCGTGCGGCAGTACGGGCTCGCGATCACCTCGCCGAGGGGGATGGCGAGCGCCGCGAGCGCCGCGCCGATGCGCCGCGCCTGCGCACGCCCCGCCTCCGAGAGGTTGCGCTGCGCGGCGCAGTCGGCGGGATCGAACGTCGGGCGGTCGGCTTGCGAGAAGTCCGTGGCGGTGTGGCGGAAGTAAAGCGTGTGCGCGCCTTCGCGCAGCGCCTTCACCAGGGCCGCGCCTTCGAGCGCGAAACCCGGGTCCGGAGCGGCGGAGCGCTCGCCACTCTGCGCGAGCTGCTTCCAGTCCGGCGGCCGCAGGCGTGCGACCGCGACCGGCTTGCCCTCGACGACCCGCACCACGGCGCCTTCACCCTCTTCGAGCGTCGGCCAGCCGACAACGGCCTCGTAGCTGCTGTTGTGTCCCGACACCAGGCGGTTCGTTCCCGCCGCCGGCGGCGTTGCCACGAGGCGGCGCAGCGTTTCGTGTTCCGCCTTCGCGTCCTTCACGGCGGGATCGAAACCCATCACGGCGACCTCGGGCGTTGCGCGTCCCGCGATCAGGCGCGCGGTGTCCATCGTGCGGCAGATCGGGCTCGCGATCACTTCCCCCAGCGGAACCCGCAGCGCCGTGAGGCCCTCGCCGATCAGGCGGGCCTGCGCTCGCCCGCCCTCGGTGAGGTTGCGCTGCTTGGCGCAGTCCGTCGCCGACACGGGCACCTGGTCGAACTGGGTCTGGTCGGTGGTGGCGTGGCGAAAAAGGAGGGTGAAACCACCGGCGCGCAGCGCGCCTGCCAGTGCTTCGCCCTCCAGCGCGTGCCTGGGGTCGGGAATTCCCGCGGGTTGCTGGGCTTGGGCGGCCGGTGGGACCCCGAGGAGGAGCAAAACCATGATGCGGTGCAGCATTCCAATCCCTATTCTTGAGAGACGACGTTCAGTGTAATCCGTATGTCATTGATTGTACTACGTTTGGGCAACTTAAAACCGCGTGGAGAAACGTGCGCTAAGCCATTGTCGCACAAGCAAAAAATGTAATTACTCCCCTTGACTCGTTGTTTTGACGTCCGTAGAGTGTGCAGAAGTGGGAAAAATTGGGATTCGATGGAAAATCGGTCACTTAGCCGGTCCTTCGATCTCCGAAATGGGGGAGTTGGGTGTTTCAGGGAGCCTCTCAGATCAACCTCGACGCGAAGGGCCGCATGGCGGTGCCTACGCGCTTGCGCGATCCGCTCACGCAGGGTGGCACGGTGGGTGTCGTGCTCACGGCGCACCCCGACGGCTGCCTGCTCCTCTACCCGGCCCCCGCGTGGGACCCGGTGCGCGCACAGGTCATGAGCTTCCCGAGCACGAACGCGCAGGCGAGCCTCTGGAAGCGCCTGCTGATCGGCTTCGCCGAGGAGCTCGCGCCCGATGGCGCGGGGCGCCTCCTCATCTCTCCCGAGCTGCGCAACTACGCGCGCATCGACAAGCGCGTGATGTGCGTCGGCCAGGGGACGCACTTCGAAATCTGGGACCTCGAGAGCTGGAACGAGCAGCTCGAGCGGTTGCGATCCGGGGGCAACCCGACACTGCCCCCGGGAATGGAGAACTTCTCCCTGTGACGCGGCGACCGACCCCTGGTTTTCCGCCGCTTCCAGAGAAAAGCGAAGCAGAGGTCCCAGGTGTCCCCGTCCCTTCCCCCCCGTGAATGAGGTGTCCCATGTCCCGGTCCTTGTCGAAGAAGCTCTTGCTGGTCTCGGAGTCCGTGAAGACGGAATCTACGTCGATGGCACCTTTGGCCGCGGCGGGCACAGCGCGGCCATCCTCGCCCGTCTCGGTGTTCGCGGAAGACTTCTCGCTCTTGATCAGGACCCCGAGGCGCTATCGCAT
>JBKJYC010000038.1:0-4465 GCA_046715885.1 Usitatibacter sp. | reverse complement strand
GTATTCGACTTCCTTCTGGAACGGCTTCCAGACGGTTGCGTAGCCTACAAACCCCTTTTCGTTCGACGCCTTCTGACGCGTTGTATAAAAGCGCGTCTGGCCGTCAGGAACCTTGGTGTTTGGTGTTTGGTGTTTGGTTTTTGCTCGCTCATAGGTCACTCCTTTTTCCGTGAAGTCAGGATTGCAAACCCAGGCAACAACGAGTCGTCAGGTGCCATTCGCCACCGCCGCTCAAACCGGTCTCATGAGTGACGGGTCGATACCCGGCGCCGCGCCGATCGCTCCGCCTGCTTTCATCTCCGCCTCGGTCGCGTCGCGCACCTTCAGGATCTCGAGCCTGAAGACGACCTCCCTGCCGCAAAGCGGATTGTTGCCGTCGATCGTCAGCTTCCCGTTGTCCACCCGCGTCACGATGAAGCTGCGGGTCCTGCCCTTGTCGTTCTCCATGAGGATGGAGGTGCCGACCTGCCGATACGCCTCGGGGACGTTCTCGACGCGATCGGTGAAGACCAGCGACTCGTCCCTCGGGCCGAAGATGCGATTGCCGTCGATCGGCACTTCGATGACATCGCCGGCGGACTTGCCCTCCAGCTCCTTGTGGACGGACGGGGCCAGGATTTCATTGCGTCCGTGAACGTAGCCCAACGGGAATTCGACGCAAGTGAGCACATGCCCCGATCCCCGGTCGGTCACCTTGTAGGTGAGCTCGACGAACATGCCGTCCCGGATGGTTTCTCCCATGGCGAATCGCGACCCGCTCGCTCAGAAGATGGATGCCGCGAAAACAAGACCTGCACCGACGACCGGCTGGGTCATGAACAGCTCGTCCGCCGCCTTCGTGAAGAACGGGTGCCGGGCGACGGCATGGAAGACCTGGAGGCGGCGATCGGACATGAAACCGGGATGGGAAAGGTATTCTCGGATTCCGATTCTAGACGCAATCCCTCCGGACAACGGCCACGACATGCGTGATAAGGGAGATCAGCACATCCTTTGAAATACATTTTCGGCCGCGCTCGCCAGCAAGGCAATGGCGTTGCGAGTGATCCGTCGGATAGAATGCGTCACATCCTAGCGAAGGCAATCCGCGGCTGCGTGCGTCGCATGTTTCCATTCACCGCCTGGTTTCCGCTGACCGTCGCGATGCTGCGTGCAGACGTGATCGCCGGCATCACCGGTGCGCTGGTGCTTGTACCCAAGGCCATGGCTTACGCGCAGCTGTCCGGGCTCCCAGTTCACTTCGGCCTCTACACCGCGTTCATTCCGGCGATCCTTGGCGCCATGTGGGGTTCGTCACGGCATCTCGCGACCGGACCGGTTGCCGTGGTATCGCTGATGACGGCGGCTGCGCTCGCGCCGCTGGCCGTGCCGATGAGCGAGGAGTTCGTCGGACTCGCGCTGCTGCTCACGCTGATGGTGGGCTGCATCCAGCTCGCGCTTGGCGTGCTCAAGCTCGGCGTCATCGTCAACTTCGTTTCCCATCCGGTGATCCTCGGTTTCATGAACGCCGCGGCCATCATCATCGCCCTGTCGCAGCTCGACATGCTTCTCGGCATTCCGAAAGGACGCAGCCAATCCCTTCTCAAGGACATCTGGGAGATGCTCGGCTACCTGCCGCAGACGCACCTGCCCACGCTGGCGATGAGCGTTTTCGCACTTGCGCTGGTGATCGCGCTCAGGCGGATCAGGGCGCTTGCCGCGACGAGCGTGCTGATCGGGGTGGTCATCACGATCCTCGTCAGCTACGGCATCGGCTTCGAGCATAGGGCGACGAGCACGCCGGATCGGATCGTCGACGCGGCCTCGCGCAAAGTCTTGGAGGACTTCATCGAGTTCGATCGCAAGCTCGCCGGGTTTCGCGCCGAGGCAGTGGCGATGGCAGGGCAATTGCGCGCCGCCGAGAAGGCCGGCGATGCGCAGGCCGTCGCCGATCTGCGCTACGAACGGGAGCTGTTGCGCCTGAGGCAGCAGGAGCTGGATGCACGGCACAGGGTGGAGGGTGGGCAGATCAACCGGATGCAGCTCGAGCGCGAGCGTGACAGCGGGGGTGAAGCGCCCAGGCTCTACCTCAAGGGTGCGGCGCCGCCGGGCATCGAAACCGACGGCCGGGTCTGGCACGTGAAGAAGGTGGACAACGGCGAGATGCGGCTGATGGGTGGGGGCGATGTGGTCGGCAACGTTCCGCAGGGACTACCCTCGTTCCGCGCTCCGTCGCTGAGCCTGGATGCCATCGGCTCGCTGCTTTCGGTCGCGCTGGTCATCGCCCTGGTCGCGTTCATGGAATCGATCTCGATGGCCAAGGCCATGGCGACGAAATCCAAGCAGAGAATCGATCCGAACCAGGAATTGATCGGACAAGGCGTCGCCAATGTCGGCGGTGCCTTCTTCCAGTCCTATCCGGCGTGCGGTTCGTTCACCGGCTCGGTGATCAATCTGCAGGCGGGGGCGAAGACGGGCTTCGCGATGGTGTTCAACGGCATGTTCGTCGCGGTCACGCTGCTCTTCCTGACCCCGTATCTCTATCACCTGCCCAAGGCCGTGCTGGCGGTGATCATCCTGCTGGCGGTGACGAGCCTCGTCACGCCTGCAGCGCTCAAGCACACCTGGAAGGCGAGCCGTGCCGACGGCATTGCCGCCCTAGCCACCTTCGCGGCCACGCTGCTTGCGGCGCCGCACCTTGACAAGGGCATCCTTTTGGGCGCGGGGCTGGCGATCGTCCTCTACCTCTACCGGACCATGCGGCCGCGAGTCGCGCTGCTCGCGCGGCACGCGGACGGAACGCTGCGCGATGTGCGCCTGTATGGCCTCGCCGAGAACGAGCGCGTGATCGTGTTCCGTTTCGACGGCGACCTCTACTTCGCCAACGTGCCCCATTTCGAGGACGCGATCCTCTCGGCCGTCGCCGCGCGCCCGGGTGCGCCCTACCTCGTCGTCGTAGGTGATGGCATCAACGAGATCGACGCGTCCGGAGAGGAAGTCGTCCGTCACCTCGTGGAGCGCTTGCGCGAAAGCGGGGTGCAGGTCGTCTTCAGCGGGCTGAAGCATCAGGTGCTGCGCGTGATGCGAGACACCGGCCTGTACGACCTGATCGGCGAAGCGAACATGTACCGGACCGAAGACCTGGCGCTCGAGGCCATGCTTGCGAAAGACGCCGCGGACGCGGCTCGCTGACCTGGCCGGGACGCCAGCGTCGCCCGGGATGCCGCGCGCGAGTCGCCCGCCCGAGGTTGGCGCCTACGGCTTCTTCGGCGTCTTGTATTCGACTTCCTTCTGGAACGGCTTCCAGACGGTTTCGTAGCCGACAAACCCCTTTTCGTTGGGCGCCTTCTGGCGCGTCGTGTAGAAACGCGTGAGGCCGTCAGGAACCTTGGTGTTGGGTTTTTGCTCGCTCATGGGTCAGCCTCTCTTGCGTTGAAGTTATACCAATCTCCTGAGTGACGGGTCGATGCCCGGCCCCGCGCCGATCGCTCCGCCGGCTTTGATCTCTTCCTCGGTTGCTTCGCGCACCGTCAGTATCTTCGAGCCTGAAGACGCCTTCGGACTTGCCCTCCAGCTCCTTGTGGACGGACGGGGCGAGGACCTGGATGGATTCTCCCATGGCGAATCGCAACCCGCTCGCTCAGAAGATGGACGCCGCGAAAATCCTGACCTCACCATCTTCGTAACCGAGGACAAGCCTGCCGAGCCATTCGCCCGGTTTTTTGGTGCTCCGTTGCCGGTAAAGAACCGTCACGTGTTCGCCCCGGCGGATGATGCCGAGCCAGTCGGCATCCTCGGACAGGTTCCTGGCCAGTTCGCTGTTTGCGAACTGGTGATTCACCGCGACTTGATTCATGGCAAGGGAGAGGGATCTGGCGAACTTGCTGACGAACTCTCCGTACTTGCCTTCGTTGGAGTGCTTGAGGAGATCGCGCCACAGGGGATCGGCCAGGGCGCGTATCTCCTCATCGGTCCTTTCAACGATGTTCAACGCGAGCTTCGGCCTTGGGCTGGTCCTCGTCCGCAACCAGGTGATAGCAGGGCGCTTTCTCCATGGTGTATTCGCCGGTTTGCGGATCTCGGCGCGAAACGGTCAGCACGTGCCAGTTCTCGTCGTCCACCTTCATGGCATCGCCACGGTAGTAGTAGCCCGGCCAGCGCGTCTCCTTGCGGAACAGCGTGTGTTGCGTGACGCACTCTGCTGCCCGGTGACGGTGCATGAGTTCCCATGCACGCAGCAACTCGTGAAGGTCCTTCGCGGCCAGGCTCTGCAGATCTTCTTCCATGAGCTTGAGCTTCTTCAGGCAGATGTTCAGGAGGTGCTCGTTGGTCATGTATCCGACGGTATAGCCGCCGCAATACTCGTCCATGAGCTTCTGCAGGCGGTCCAGGCCCTGCTGGGGATTGATGTAGTGCGGGTTTACGGTTCCCGCCACGACGGCATTGCGGTAGATCCGGTAATGCTCCAGGGGCTTGTAGATCTCTT
>JBKJYC010000037.1:0-13237 GCA_046715885.1 Usitatibacter sp. | reverse complement strand
GTATGATTTCCGGACCACCCCCCGGACGAGCCATGAAAACCCTCCTTTCCCCGATCTTCGCGCTGTCCCTGCTTGCCGTTCCCGCCCTCTCTAACGCTGCCCCGACCGATACCCAGGTGAAGGGGATCGCCGCCGCCGCCTCGGACTACAAGCTGGCAAAGCAGGCGATCGAGCGTGAGGACTGGAAGTCGGCCATCGCCGCGCTGAGCAGCGCCGCGAACCATGACCCCCAGGACGCCGACGTGCAGAACCTGCTCGGCTTCTCGCACCGCAAGAATGGCGACCTGGACGCCGCCTTCAAGCATTACTCACGCGCCCTCGACCTGAATCCCAGGCACCTGGGAGCGCATGAATACGTGGGCCGCGCCTACCTCATGGCCGGCAAGCCCGAGAAGGCAAAAGAGCACCTTGCACAGCTCGAGAAGTATTGCTTCGAGAAATGCGCGGAGCGCGAAACGCTGAAGAAGGCGATCGCCGAGTGGGATCCCTGGAAGTCGAACGTGCGCGCCGGGCGGTCCTACTAGGGAACCACTCCGCCACTACGCCCGCCCGCACCTCCCCAGCGCGGATCATGCCGGTTGTTCGCCGGCATTTGCCGGCAGCACGTGCTCGATCACTGCCTCCATCGGCTCTACGGGCGCCTCCCACGGCGCGCGTTCGAGCATGCGAGGACTGCCAGACGTTGACGCTGAAGATCACAGAATCGCGCCGCGGGTTGTCATCGAGCACCGCCTCGAGTGGCGTATTCGAGTACAGGCTGCCGGTCCCAGTACGCTTCGTCGCCGACCCGGGTGGCCGGAAATCCCGGAGGCAGCGCGGCTGAAGCCATCACCTCGTCGAGTGTGATGGGGGCGTCGCGGCTGTCGAAATAGCGCATCGTGCAGCGCCTTGTACACGCCGACCTGATAGGCGCCCAGCGCGCCGCCGCCCTGCAGCACCAGCACCACCTGGCCCGGAAGCCCTGTCCGAAGTCTTGTCATCGCGCCCAGAGTAAACGAGTTGGTGCGGGTACACTACGGCCCGATGCGCTGCCGCGACGCCGTTCTTCTCACCTTCTTCCTCGCTAGCGGCGCGCACGCGCGCGACCTCTCCGTCTTCAACGTGCTGCGCCTCGAGATGCCGGATGCGCATTTCTCGCCCGCCCCGCGCGAGCCCTGGTCGTTCGACGTGCAGCTCGGCTACCAGAACACGTGGTCGATGAGCCCCAATGTGCAGGACTACTTCGAGACGCGCCCCGTGCGCCGCAGGCTCACGGCGGCCGACATCGCCGAGATCCGCGCGCTCCCCTTCGAGAAGTTCCTCGTGGACCTCGAGATGGGCGTGGTGGATGTGGGGATCCATCGCCGGATCGCGCCGGGCTGGTCGGTGTACGGGATCCTGAGCGCGGTCACCTACAACGGCGGCTTCATGGACGCGTCATTCGAGCGCTTCCACAGCGCGCTCGGCTTTCGCGAGGACGTGCGGAGCGCCGTGCCTCGCAACGCCTTCACCGTGATCGCCGACCTGAAGGACACGCACTACGTGCTGCAGGACGCGCCCTCGGGCGGCCTGCTCGATCCCACGCTGGGTGTTCGATATGCATCCGGACGCCTCGCCCTCGACGGCGCAATCAGGGTGCCCATCGGCGGCGCGCGGCCCTTCCTCTCGAACGGCCACTTCGAGTACGGCGTGCAGGCCACCGTGAGGGACTCGTGGGGCCCGCACTCGGCGTGGGGAAGCCTGGCCGCAGTGCGCACGCACGGGGGCGGCATCGTCGATGCCCACGGCGGCTTCGTCGTCCCGACCGCGAAGGCAGGCTACGAGCTCACCTTCACTGAGCGTGCCAGCGCCTTCCTGCAGGGGCAGGTGACCCGGTACGCGCTCGATAGCCGTGACACGGACATCGGCGGGCTGCGGCAGCCCAAGACGCAGGTTTCAGTGGGCGCGCGCTATCGCAGCGGCACTTCGACCTTCTCGGTGGCGTTGGTCGAGGGCTTCGGCTCGTACAACGGTTTGCCCGACCTGGGGCTGCGCATCGGCTGGAACCTGGACTAGGCACCTCGGTCTCAAACCGGACAGCGACCCCTGCACCAGGGGCCGTTGCTAGCGCGCCCTGCACGAATCCGTCATCGCCCCGTACACCAGCGCGCCCATCTGCTCGCGGTAGTACTTGCGGATCTCGCCCGGCCCCGCGGTGCCGACCACCACCGTGAGCCTCTCCGCCGGATCGTTCCAGAAGCCGGTGTACTGCAGCGCGGCGCCCGTGGCATTCCCCTCGTTATCGTTCCGGTGCTCCTGCCGCATCATAGCGAGGATAGCGCGCCGCGACCGGCGCGCGGAGGAACGCATTCATACTTCGACAATGGACAAGGACTTGGCGGTAGGCGCGGGCGCGGGATTCTCCGGCGACCGCGTCGATGCGCCCGCCCCGGTGGTGAAGACGCTCGCCGAGCGCGGCGGCCCGTGCGCGATCATCTTCGAGATGCTGGCCGAGCGCACGCTCGCCTTCGCGCAGCTCGAGCGCCGGCGCGACCCGAGCAAGGGCTACGAGCCGCTGCTGGAGCTGGAGCTGCGGCCCATCCTCAAGGAATGCGTCGCGCACCGCATCCCGATCGTCGGCAATTTCGGCGCCGCGAATCCGCGGGGCGCCGCCGCCTTCATCCAGAAGCTGGCGGATGAGCTGGGGTTGCCCCACCTCAAGATCGCCGTGGTGGAAGGCGACGACCTCTCCAATCCCGAAGGCGAGCGCATCGTGCGCAAGCTCCTGCCTGCCGAATACGCCGATCGCCCGCTCGCCAGCGCCAACGTCTACCAGGGGGCAAAGGAAATCGCACAGGCGCTGACGCAGGGTGCGCAGGTGGTCGTCACCGGCCGCGTGGCAGACCCCTCGCTCACCGTCGGCCCCGCGATGGCGCACTACGGCTGGTCCGACACCGACTGGGACAAGCTCGCGGGGGCCACGATGGCGGGCCACCTCCTCGAATGCGGCGCGCAGGTCACCGGCGGCTACTTCGCCGACCCCGGCAAGAAGGACGTGCCCGACCTCGCCAACGTGGGCTACCCCATCACGGAGATCGCAGCCGACGGCTCCTGCATCTGCACCAAGGCCGCGAACACGGGCGGCCTCGTCGATACGCGCACGGTGAAGGAGCAGCTGCTCTATGAGCTCCACGATCCCGCCGCCTACCTCACGCCCGATGTCGTCGCCGACATCTCGCAGGCCGAGGTCGCGCAGGTGGGTCCCGACCGGGTGCGGCTCTCCGGAGTCCGCGGCCACCCGCGTCCCGCAACGCTCAAGTCCAACGTGTTCTTCGACGGTGGTTGGTTCGGGGAGGGCGAGATCTCCTATGCCGGCCCCGGCGCGGAAGCGCGCGCGCGACTGTCGATGGACATCATGCGCGAGCGCATGGGCAAGCTCCTCAGGATGCGCTTCGACCTGATCGGCGTGGTGAGCATCCTCGCCGACGACAGCGGCCGGCTCCTCGACGCGACACCGATCGGCAATGCAACCGATGTGCGCCTGCGTGTCGCGGGCGCCCACCAGGACCTGGCGATCATCGACCGGCTGCTGCGCGAGGTGACCGCGCTCTGGACCGCGGGGCCCGCCGGCGGCGGCGGCGTGCGCGTCGCCAAGCGCCAGCGGCTCTCCACGAGATCCTGCTTCATCCCGCGCGAGCTGGTGCCGGCGCGCCTCTCGTTCCTGTGAAGACCGTCCCCCTTTACGAAGTCGCCCACGCCCGCACCGGCGACAAGGGCGACCGCTCGAACATCAGCGTGATCGCCTACCGGCCGGAGCATTTCAACGCCATCCTGGAGCAGGTCACCGAGGAGAAAGTGGCGAAGCACTTCGCATTCCGCAAGCCGACCAAGGTCACGCGCTACGTCCTGCCGAAGCTCCACGCGATGAATTTCGTGCTCGACAACGTGCTCGACGGCGGCGTGAACGATTCGCTCGATCTCGACATGCACGGCAAGGCGCTCTCGTTCCATCTGCTGACGCTGACCATCACGATCCCAGAGGAGAAGCAATGAATATCAAGCCGCTGCTGGCTTCGGCCCTGTTCGCCGCAGTCTCGACGCTGTCGCTCGCCCAGTATCCCAACAAGCCGGTGAAGATCATCGTGCCCTTCCCCGCCGGAAGCGCAACGGACCTGGTCGCGCGCGTCGTGGGCCTGGAGCTGCAGTCGAGCCTGGGCCAGCCCTTCATCGTGGAGAACAAGCCGGGCGCGCAGGGCTCCATCGCGACGGACCAGGTCGCGAAGGGGCCGGCCGACGGCTACACGCTGCTCCTGCCGGCGAACACGCACGCGGCCGTCCCGAGCCTCTACAAGAAGATCCCCTACGACCCGGTGAAAGACTTCGCGCCCATCGCGCGCCTGGCGACGACCGCGCTGGTGCTGATGGTGAGGACGGATTACCCGCCGAAGAATCTCGCCGAGTTCATGACGCACGTGAAGGCGAACTCGGGCAAGCTCTCCGCGGGCTACGGCTCGTCGAGCTCGCACGTTTCGGTGTCGCAGCTCAAGAAGATGGCCAAGGTCGACGTGGCCGAGATCCCGTACAAGGGCATTCCGCTCGCCGTCAACGACGTGCTCGGCAGCACGCTCGACTTCACCTTCGTCGACCTCGGCAACGCCCTCGCGCAGCACAAGGGCGGCAAGCTCCGCGGCCTCGCGGTGACCGACAAGGAGCGCAACCCGCTCGCTCCGGACTGGCCGCCGATGGCCTCCGTGCTCCCGGGCTACGAGATCACCGCGTGGTTCGTGCTGCTCGCCCCGGCGGCCACGCCGCCCGATGTGGTGCAAAAGCTGTCGGAGGCGACACTCAAGGCGCTCGCCAAGCCGGAGATGAGGGACAAGCTGGCCTCCATCGGCATGGTGCCCGCGCCGTTGAACGCAGCCGACACCGGGCGGTTCATCCAGGCCGAGGTCGGGAGGTGGGGGCAACTGGTGAAGGACGCGGGTATCGTTCCGGAATGACGCGCGTCGCGCGGGAGTGAGCATGGCCAAGGTGATGGTCGTGACCGGGGGCAGCCGCGGCATCGGGGCTTCCATCGCGAAGCTCGCCGCGCGCGCGGGCTACAAGGTCGCGGTCAACTATGTGCGCAACGCGAAGGCGGCGCAGGACGTCGTGGGCGAAATCGCAAAGGATGGCGGGGAAGCGCTGGCGATCCAGGCGGACGTAGGGAGCCAGGCCGAAGTGCAGCGGCTCTTCGCCGCGGTGGATGGAAAGCTCGGCAAGGTGGACGTCCTCGTCAACAACGCCGGCGTCCTCGGCAAGTGCCGGGTCGAGGACATGGACACCGCGGCGGTCGAGGACATGTTCCGCGCCAATGTCTTCAGCATGTACTACTGCGCGCGCGAGGCCGTGCGCCGGATGTCGCCCCGGCACGGCGGCCGCGGCGGCGTCATCGTCAACATGTCGTCGGTCGCCTCGCGCCTGGGCGGGCTCGGCGGCGGCAGCCACTACGCGGGCACCAAAGGCGCCATCGACTCGTTCTCGCTCTCCCTTTCCAAGGAAGTTGGCGGCGAGCAGATCCGCGTGAACACGGTGCGCCCCGGTCTGATCGTGACCGACATCCATGATTCTCATGGCGGCGTGAACCCCGACCACGCGAAACTCGTTCCCATGGGCCGCTGGGGTGATGCGGACGAAGTCGCTCGAGTAGTGCTTTGGCTCGCGTCGGATGACTCGTCGTATGTGCACGGCGCGGTCATTGACGTCTCGGGGGGAAGGTAACGGGCTTCCGTCGCGACGCGCGAGCAGTTGCACGTGGCCGCGATCCGATGACCGGAACCTGATTGCGCGGCGGCGTATCGAACGCCTCTCCGGACCCTGAAACGGCTATAAAATCACCCGAGTACAAGATAAATGTGTTTACATACATGAACTGCTGGTAGGATAGTTACCACGAAACCCTCCGGGGGACCATTACAAATGACCACTCAAAAGTATCCCGGTCAGCTGGCAAGAGCGGTATCGGCAACATTCCTCCTGGCTTCTGCCCCAGCCCTCGCCCAGATCGCGCCTAACCTTGGATCGACCGGTCCATTCGGTGTCGTTTCCAGCACCTTTACCAACTCCAACACCGCGCCGCAGACGATCATCAATGGCTCCGTCTGCTTTACGACGGGGCCCACAACTCCCCCGCTGACCATCACGGGCGCGACCGTTACGCCCTGTCCCCCACAGACCGGGGTGGATCAAACCGCCGCGCTCGCGGTCCTGAACGGTCAACCCTGCACCTTCCTCGGAGCCGGCGCGATCGCCCTGAACGCGGTCATCATCGGGGCCAATCCTCCGGGAGTCATTCCTCCGGGCTGCTATTTCAACGGCGGTGCGATGAACATCACCGCGACCACGACGGTCACGCTCAACGGTCCCGGGATCTACATCTTCCGGCCGGGGGGGGCACTCACCACGGGAGCCAACTCGCAGGTCATCCTGGCCGCCGGCGCCTGCGCTTCCGACGTCTACTGGGCGCCGGTCGGCGCGACGACCCTGGGCGCGAACGCCGCCCCCTCGCTGGTGACTCCGACGTTCGTGGGAAATATCCTCGATGCCGCCGGGATCACCATCGGGCAGTTCGCGAACCTGACCGGAAGGGCCCTGGCCTTCGGCGGAACCGTCACCACCGATGCGACTACGATCTCGGTGCCGACTTGCGCCGCATTCGTAGCCGGTAGCCCCAACGCTACGCCGACGCTTTCGCAGTGGGCCATGATCCTGCTGACCGCGCTCCTGGCGATCGCGGGCTTTGCGGCGATGCGCCGGCGGGCCAAGTAGCAACCACGGGCGCGACGCGGTTCATTCTGCTGTTCGGCATCATCCTGGTCGCGCTGTTCGCGGCCGAGTTGACGCCGCCTGTGCAAAGCGCCGTCGTGCATCCCTGGACCGAGGGACTGGCGCGCATCAGCGCCGGGCTGATCACACTCTTCGATCCGCACGTCGCGGCCTTCGGCAACGTCCTGCAGAGCACGACCAACCGCTTTGCGATCTCCATCGAGGCGGGATGCAACGGGATCGAGGCGGCGATCATCCTCATCGCCGCCATGCTCGCCTTCCCCGCTCCCTGGAAGCACCGCGGCCTCGGCGTGCTCGCCGGCCTGTGCGCCGTGCAGGCCTTGAATGTCGTGCGCGTGATCAGCCTGTTCTACCTCGGCCAATGGGACATCAAGGTCTTCGAGTGGGCGCATCTCTACCTGTGGCAGGCGCTCATCATGCTCGACGTGCTGATCGTCTGGCTGGTCTGGGTTCGCACGTTGCCGCCACCGTCCGCCTCACCCCGAGAGCAGTTGGCCATCGCCCAATGACCGCGGAGGCTCTCTCCCTCGGGCGGTTTTTCCTGCGCACGTTCCTGTGGCTGCCGGCGTGCTTCGCGGCGTGGTATTTCAGCGCGCCTTACCATGCCGCGATCGCCGGTCGCCTGGCTCGCCTCCTGGTAAGCGTGCTCCAGCCGGGCCTCGTGTCGGCGCTCGAGCAGCCGGCCATCGACCTGGTCTTCGTGACCACCCTCGTGGTCGAACCCACGCCGGGGCAAACCGCCGTACTGCTGCCCGAGGTCAATCCCCTGCTCTACACCTATGGGCTCGCGCTCTTTCTCGCCCTGATGCTCGCCGCTCGCGCCCGCGCGTGGAAGATCGTGCTGGGCGTCGCCCTGCTCCTGCCGTTCCAGGGCTGGGGCATCGCGTTCGATTTCCTCGCGCAAGTGAGCCTCACGCTGGGTCCCGAGGTCGCCGCACAGGTCGGATTGTCGGGCTGGCGCAGGGAAGCCGTGGCGCTCGGCTATCAGGTCGGAACGCTCATCTTTCCCAGCCTCGCGCCCGTGGTGCTGTGGGCGGCGCTGAGCCCCCGGGCCCTGGGGGTCCCATGGGCCGCCGGGGTGATGCGGGCCAAGTCGCCCATATAGTTGCAGGATTTTCCGGCCGCGCGAGCGGTCGCAGGGGCATGAAGCTCTGGCACCCCATGCACGTCTGGAATCTTTCGCGCGAGGCGGTCCGCGAATGGAAGGCGGACGGCGCTCCGAGCATGGGCGCCATCTCGGCCCTGGGCAGCTACCTGAGCGGCGGCACATGGTCCGAGGCGCTCCTGCACGCCGTGGAGCTGGTCGCCTCCTTCGTCGTCCTCACCCTCGCCTTCGCCGCGATCTACTGCTCCCGAGCATCCCGCTGGCGTGGCGCGACGTCTGGGTGGGCGCGGCGGTGAACGCCATCCTCTTTTCCGTCGGCAAGCTCCTCATCGGCCTGTACCTGGGCAAGAGCGCGGTCGCGTCGTCCTATGGCGCGGCGGGCACGCTGGTCGTGGTGATCGTCTGGGTGTACTGGTGCGCGCAGGTCTTCTTCCTGGGCGCGGAATTCACCAAGGCCCATGCGGCGCGCCGCGGCTCCAGGCAGGGCGTCGAGGTGCTGCCCGCGAACGAAGAGGACAAGGTGGTCGACGAGGTGGCGCTCGCCCGGCGCATCGTGCGGGCGCGGGCGCCCGCGGAGATCACGCGCGCGGGCTAGGATCCGCCGCTCTGCCGCGCGAGGGTGGTCTCGGTGGTGCCCGTGAGATACGGGAATGGATTGACCGCTGTTCCCTTCCACCAGCGCTTGTCGGACCCCAGCTTGAAGATGGCGAAGTGCAGGTGCGGCGCCGTGGGCGGGGCGTTGCCCGTGCTGCCCACGTATCCCAGCACCTGGCCGCGCTTGAGGAACTGGCCCTCGGCCAGGTCCTTGGCGTAGCGATCGAGGTGCGCGTAGTAATAGATGAACTTCGCGTCGCGGTCGTACTGGTACACGGTGATGCCGCCGAACTCGCTGCGGAAGAGCTTGGCCACCTTGCCGTCGTCCGCGGCCAGCACCGGCGTGCCGCGCTTGGCCATGATGTCGAGCGCGTCATGGCGGCGCTTGCCGCGCACCTCGTCGAAGTTGTTGCGAAGTGCGCCGCGGGCCACTCCTTCGATCGGGATGATGAGCTGGCGCGAGGCGAGGAGCGCCAGCTCAGGCGACGGCGCGGCGGCGCCGGCGGTGAGCGCGACGAGTAGCGAGGCCAGCACGCCCTAGTCCTTCACGTCGAGCGTCACGCCGGGCGAGGCGAGCGCGGAGAGCTTGAGCGCGTCCCAGTTCGTGAGGTGGATGCAGCCGCTGGTTTCCGTGCGGCCGACGAGCGACGGCTGCGGCGTCCCGTGGATGCCGTAATGCGGCTTGCTGAGCCCCAGCCAGACCACGCCCACCGGATTGTTGGGCCCGGGCTTGATGGTCACCTTCGTGTGCTGGGGCTTGGAATTGATGATGAGCTTGGGGTCGTATTGGAATTCCGGATCCTTCACTTCGCTGGTGACCTTCCACTTGCCCGCCGGCAGGGGCTCCACCTTGCCGACGCTGACCGGGAAATGGGCGACCACCTTGCCATCGCGGTCCAGCGCCTGCAGCACGCGTTGCGAGGGGAAGAGTTTCATCGAGCTCGCCTTGGCGGGCGCCTTCGCCGTCTGCACATCGGGGACGAGGATCTCCATGCCGGCGGCGAAGGTCTTGCCGCGGTTCAGGTCGCGCAGCAGGTTCGGGCTCACGTGAAATTTCTCCGCCAGCGCCTCCTGCAGAGATTCGTAGCCCAGCCGCGGGAGCTGGGCGCGGTCCATCATGTCCGCCGGCACCCGGACGAATGGGCCCGCGGCATCCTGCGCGGTGATCGTGTACGTCGTGGTGACATGGTCGTCGGCGCCGCGCAGCGCTTCCCAGGTGGGGGCGTCGATCCGGCCCGTGGCATTGAGGCCGTGCGCGTCCTGGAATGCGGCGACGGCCTTGCGCATGTTGTCGCCGAAGCCGCCGTCGATCTCGCCGGGCGAGAACCACGCGCGATCCAGCAGCACCTGCGCCCTTACGACCGCCGCCCCTCGCGAACCTTTGGCGAGGGGCGGAGCCTTCGATGCGTCATTGAGCGATCCGGCGGTGAGGGCCGTGGCGACGGCCAGGCACGCGATCCCGGAGAACATGGCCGTTACGCGAGCCGGAAGGCCTCGGCGTCGGCGCGCTCCGCGTCGGCGAGGGCGTGCAGCTCCGTCACGTGCGGCACGTCACGCGAGCGCGAGGGCTCGCGCGATTGCATCGTGATGAAGTCCGTGTAGCCCAGCTCTTCGGCGTCCATGACGGGCCTCAGTCGTCGAATTCGGCGGGGAAGTCCGCCATCTGCACGCTCGGGTCGGCGTCGTCGGAGGACCATGCGCGGCCTGCGTGCAGGTCCATCTCCGCAACCGGCAGGCCGTCCTCGTCGATGTCGAGGATGGGCGGCAGCTTCTTCAGGCGTTGCTCGATGCGGGCTCTCATGGTCACTCCAGCTGATGCGTGTCGTTGGAAATGACTGTAGATGCCACACCGTTCGTGACGTGTAGGACAGCGCCTATTCGACTGTCGGCGGCTAGAGCAAGATGATTGCCAACGCGATGAAAGCCGCGATGGCGTAGGCGGCGATGACTTTCGCGCGGGTGGGATCGAGGCGTTTCTTCGCCTTCGCGACCGGCACCGTCCAGCCGGCGCGCGACGTCGTCTCCGATGCATCGGCCGGGAGGACGGCCAGGCGGGCGAGGGCCTCGACGCAATCGAAGCGCGGCGACGGGCGAAGCTCGACCTGCTCCTCGGAGAGCGCGAGCGGCCGGGCCGGCTGCGGTGCAACTTGCGCCGGCGCCACCCGCGGCGCGGCAGGCGTGTTCGGAACGGTGCGCACGCCCTCGTCCGATCGCGCGCGCGCCGCGACTTCCGAAGCCGCCACTTCGGCCAGGCTCTCGCGCAGGTCCTGCGCCTGCTCCGCGGCCGACTGGTAGCGCTCCTCGGGGATCTTCTTCAGCGCCCGCGCGACGATGTAGTCCATCACGGGCGGCAGCGCGGGCTGCAGATGGCGCGGCGGCTTGGCCGGCATGTTGGCGATCGAGAAGAGAAGCTGGGTCACGTCCTCGCCGGCGAAGGGCTTGGCGCCGGTGAGCATTTCGTAGAGCACGACGCCGAGCGAGAAGATGTCGGAGCGGTGGTCCACGCCGCCGCCGGCGACCTGCTCCGGGGACATGTATTGCGGCGAGCCCAGCAGCGTGCCGGTCTGGGTCTTCACGGCGTTCTCCATCAGGCGCGCGATGCCGAAGTCCATCACCTTCACCCGCCCGTCCTTGAGCAGCATGATGTTGCCCGGCTTGATGTCGCGGTGGACCACGCCGCGCTCGTGCGCCTTCGCCAGGCCCTCGGCGACCGCGGCGGCGATGCCGACCGCCTGCGCGGGAGACAGCGTGCCCCAGCGGATCAGCTCGCGCAGCTCGTTGCCCTCGAGCAGCTCCATGGCGATGAACGCCGTGTCCCCCTCGCGCCCGACGTCGTAGATGGTGATGATCGCGGGGTGCCCGATCCCGCCCGCTGCGCGCGCCTCCTGGAGGAACCGCGCCTCGTGGATGTCGCGCTCGTGCACGGCGCCGGTGAGCGCGATAGTCTTGATGGCCACCGTGCGGCCCAGCGCCGAGTCTTCGGCGCGGTACACCACGCCCATGGCGCCGCGGCCCAACACGTCCACGACCCGGAAGCGGCCGAACTTTTCCGGCAGCGCCTCGTCGCTCATGAGCTGCCGAACTTGCGCTTGAGCTCGCGCCAGAAGCCGGGCTTGGCGCCCGAGCCGAAGGTATGCGCGAGCGTGACCTGCTCGCCCGGCCGCAGGTCGAGGGGAATGTCGAGCGGCGGATGGCCGGCCGAACGGATCTGGATGACCCGCTTGCCCGGCGGGACCTGGATCTCGGTCAGCGGCGGCGTGCGGCCCCGCGACACGCCGTCCACGAAGATCTCGCCGCGTGGCTTGATCTGCAGCTTGACCGTGGCCGGTGTCGGCGGGACCAGGCGCCGGTAACCCTCGCGCAGGATCACGCCCGCGAAGAGGATCGCGACCACGCCGCCGACGGCGCCCAGCACGAGCTTGCGGCGCCGCGCCGTGCCGCGCCGCGGGTCCGGGGTGAAAAACGAGTGCAGCCGGACCCGCGTGTCGGTGAACTCGCCCGCGGCCTCGAGCTCGATCGCGCGTTCGGGCGAGGTGGCCTCGAGGGCCTTGGCAAAGTCGTGCGTGACGAGGAGCTTCTCGGTGGCGGCGAAGCGCGCCGCGGCGGCCGCGCCCACCAGCCCGTCGCCGAAGACCCTGGCGTCCGTTCCGCGCGACGAGAGCGCCAGCGGCCCGTAGTTCAGGCCCGCGTGGATGGGCTCGCGGGCGTGGACTCCCTGGGCCACGTCGAGCGCGCGCGCCGGGTCGCCGAAGAGCACCAGCGCGGCACCCTCGTCCGCATCGAGCACGATCCGGTCCTGCGGCGCCACCCACGACATCGCCTCGCGCAGCCGCGCCTCGAGCGACTCCTTCAGCGAAGCCTGCTCGCCGACGGGACGTGCGTCGAAGTCGGGAATCCGGAAATACGCGACGTTCGCATACACCGGGTTGGGGATTGGCGAAGGCATGAATAAATGGGGTTAACCCCATTCATCTTACGTGAGGGCTACGAACTCCTCGTCGCCTTGCTGGGTGCGCTCGAAGCGCAGGAAGTCGTAGTACCCGCAGTTGCTGCTGGCGGGATACTGGCGGCAGGTGGCCGGCCGCGCGTCGTAGATGCTGCAACGCCGCTTTTCCTGGTCGAGGAACATGCACGAGGTATCGAAAATGCGGTCGTGCCTGTGGCGCAGGATCTTCACCCTGCCGGCGTCGTCCATCTTGGTGAAGCGGGCCTCGGCCTGCTTGAAGTCGAGCTCGAAGTGCTTCGCGAGGCGCTCGATGTCGCGCGCGTTCACCTCGATGTCGGAATAGGTGCAGCAGTAGGCGGGGCACTTGGAGCACGAGTAGCGGACTCGAACCGGAACCGGAAACGGTTTCTTCATTTAGGCGTGCGCGAGGAATGTGTTGCGCAAATTGTACCGGCTCGACCGAGCCGCCGCCACTTCCCAGGGCCCTAGGTGCGCTCCTCTTTGGCAGCGACCTGTGCGGCCCGCGCCGGCACGGTCTCGAGCTCCGCGTCGCGCGCCCAGCCGCCATGCTGGAGATACCAATGTCCCTCGCGAAGCACCCACCGGTGAGGAAGCCACCGGTATCCGCGGCGCGCCGGTTCCCATTTTCCCGGGGCCCAGACATGGCGGAGGTCCTGCCAATCCCAGTACCCACGCACCCAGACGAATCCCGGGCGCGCTTCCGTCACCGGCTCGTAGCGCGGGGCCGGGGGATGCATCGCGACGGGACTGTGGTCCCTGTCCTTCGAGAAGTAGCTGTCGGGCATGCC
>JBKJYC010000036.1:0-5579 GCA_046715885.1 Usitatibacter sp. | reverse complement strand
ACCTTCCACCCCGTGCTGCTGCACCTGGGTTTCGCGATCGTGGGGCTGCCCTACGCCTTCCAGGGTCAGATGGGCGTGCTGGAGGTGATGGGCAATTCGCCCTACGGCGCCTCGACCATCGCCGGCGGCGATGGCAGCCGCCAGCCATCCAAGGTCGAGCTCGAGGGCGCGCGCTTCCAGGGCCGGCACGTGGCGGGCTTCGCCACGCGGCTCGCGCGCGCCTAGCTCCCGCCTTCCGGCTTGTCGCCGGGCACCGACTGAAGGCGCCGCACGCCGCCTTCCACCGCTCGCAGCTCGATGATCTCGGCTTCCTGCGAGGTAGCCCCCAGCTCCTTGAACTTGCGCGCCGAGACCAGCACGCGGCTCTCGATGGATCCGATGGCCGCGTTGTAGTTCGCGGAGGCCGCCTCCAGGCTCGCGCCGACCTTCATGAGGTGCGCAGCCATGTCACCCAGCCGCTTGTGCAACTCCTGGCCCAGCTGGCTGATCGCGCGCGCGTTCTCGGCGATGCTCTCCTGGCGCCAGCCATACGCGGCGGCCTTGAGCAGCGCCATCAGCGAGGCCGGCGACGCGATGATGACGTTGGCGCTGAAGCCGGCGTCGAGGAGCTCGGGATCGGCCTCGAGCGCGGAGCTGGTGAAGGCCTCGCCAGGGATGAACATCACGACGACCTCCGGCGTGGGCTGGAACTGCTCCCAGTACGCCTTCTTGGAGAGCGCGAGCAGGTGGCCGCGCACGAGTTGCGCGTGCTCGCGGATCTTGGCCTTGCGCACGTCGTCGTCCACGGCTTCGTGGGCATCGAGGTAGGCGGCAACGGGGGCCTTGGCGTCGAGCACGATCTGTCGGCCGCCCGGCAGCTTCACGATCACGTTGGGACGGAAGAGGCGCCCGTCGTCGCTCTCCGCAGCTTCCTGCTCGACGAAATCGCAGTACTTCATCATGCCCGCCATCTCGATCACGCGGCGAAGCTGTACCTCGCCCCAGCGGCCGCGCACATGCGGCTGGCGCAGCGCCTTCACGAGGTTGCCGGTCTCCTGCAGGACCTGGCCCTGCACCCGGGCGACCTGCGCGTACTGCTCGCGAAGCTCGCCGTAGGCGAGCTCACGCGCCTTCTCCAGCGCGAGGATTTTCTCGTCGACGCTCTTCAGCGATGCCTGTACGGGCGCGACCAACGCATCGATGGCCACCTGGCGTTTCTCGAGGTCGCCCCTCGCGCCCTGCTGGAACTCGTTCAACGAGGTGCGCGCGAGGTCCAGGAAGGACTGGTTGTTCTGGCGCAGGGCCTCGGCGGAGAGCGACTTGAACGCGTTCTCCATCCCCTCTTTCGCGCTCTGCAGCAACGCGAGCTTCTCCTCCGACTGCTGTCGCTCCTCCTCGAGGCGCGTGGCGAGCTCCGCTCCCCTCTCGCGCAACTGGGACGCCTCCGCGGAGAGGCGCGCGATCGCCTGATCGCGCTCGCGGATGGTGCCGCGCATCTCCTCGGCCTGGCGCGCCCGCTCCTCGAAGCTGGCACCACTGCGCACCGACTCCATCAGCTGCTCGCGCAGCGTTCCCGCGGAGCGCTCCTGCTCGGCCGCCTGGACGCCGTAGCGGTTGGATTGGTCGCGCGCGGCCGCGAGCTGCGCCTCCAGCTCGGCGATGCGGGAACCACCGGACTGCGGGCGGCGGACCAGGAGATAGGCGAAACCGAAACCTCCGAGTGCGCAAAGCGCGGCGACGACGATGGCGGTGAGCGGTTCCATTCCGCGATCTTCTCACGCCGAAAGCTCGCCGGATGAGCCCGCACGCCTTCCGTAGAATGGGCCCTACGCCCCTCGTGCAAATGCGGCTCGACCCCCAGGGGGTGCCGCGCTCACCATCGCGCCAAACGAGGCCTCACCCGGCCGGTCCACCGGCGAAGAAGGTCCACGAGTTCGCCTTCGTGACGCAGCCGCTCAAGATCCAGGGCGGGTCGGGCTCGACCGTCGCACCCGTCGCCATCCGCTAAGCGAAGTCTATGCGGCTTCGCGGGCGGCGCGCTTGCGGTCGTGCTCGGAAAGGAAGCGCTTGCGAAGCCGGATGGACTTGGGGGTGACCTCCACCAGCTCGTCGTCCTCGATGAACTCCACCGCGGACTCGAGGGTGAGCTGGATCGGCGGGGTGAGGACCACGTTCTCGTCCTTGCCGGCCGCGCGCACGTTGGTGAGCTTCTTGCCCTTCACGGGATTCACGATGAGGTCGTTGTCGCGGCTGTGGATGCCGATGACCATGCCTTCGTAGAGGCGCTCGCCGGGTGCCACGAACATGCGGCCCCGGGCCTCGAGGTTGAACAGCGCGAAAGCCACGGCGTCGCCCTGCTCCGAGGAGATGAGCACGCCGTTCCTGCGCGAGGGCAGCTCGCCCTTCACCGGCGCATAGGTGTCGAACACGTGGCTCTTGATGCCGGTGCCACGCGTGAGCGTCATGAACTCCATGTGGAAGCCGATCAGGCCGCGCGAGGGGATGCGGTAATCGAGGCGCACGCGCCCCTTGCCGTCCGGGACCATGTCGGCCAGCTCGCCGCCGCGGCGGCCCAGCTCCTCCATGATCTTTCCCTGGTTCTCCGTATCGACGTCGACCGTGAGGTTCTCCCACGGCTCCATGCGCTCCCCGTCGATCTCCTTCACCACGACGCGCGGCTTGCCCACCGCGACCTCGTAGCCTTCGCGGCGCATGTTCTCGATCAGGATCGTGAGGTGCAGCTCGCCCCGGCCCGAGACGCGGAAGACGTCCGCATCGCCCGTCTCCTCGACGCGCAGCGCCACGTTCGAGAGCAGCTCCTTGTCCAGCCGCTCGCGGCTCTGGCGGCTGGTCACGTACTTGCCTTCCTGGCCGGCGAGCGGCGAGGTGTTCACCTGGAAGTTCATCGTGAGCGTGGGCTCGTCCACGCCCACCATCGGCAGCCCCTCGGGCGTGTCGGGATGCGCGAACGTGGTGCCGATCACGAAGTCCTCGATGCCGGTCACGGACACGGTCTCGCCCACCGAGGCGACGTCGGTCTCGACCTTCTCCAGGCCCTGGGACGTGTGGATGACGCCGATCCGCGCCTTGCGGACGAACTTGTCGCCCGCCATGATCGCGACTTCCTGGGCTTTCCTGATGGTTCCGCGGCGGATGCGCCCGACGGCGATGCGTCCGAGGAAGTTCGAGTAGTCCACGGCGGCGATCTGCAACTGCAGCGGCGCGTCGCGATCGCCCTTGGGCTCGGGGACGTGCTGCAGGACCGCGTCGAAGAGCGGGCGCATGTCTTGCGGGGGACAGGGCACATCCTTCGTCGAGCCGTGACCTGTCCCCGGAATGGAAGCAGATGCCCAGCCTTGTAGCGCCGAGGCATAGATGACGGGGAAGTCGAGCTGGTCCTCGGTGGCGCCCAGCTTGTCCATCAGGTCGAAGGTCTGGTTCACGACCCAGTCGGGGCGCGAGCCGTCGCGGTCCACCTTGTTCACCACCAGGATGGGCTTCAAGCCCTGGGCGAGCGCCTTGCGCGTGACGAAGCGCGTCTGCGGCATCGGGCCCTCGACCGCGTCGACGAGCAGCAGCACGCCGTCGACCATCGAGAGCACGCGCTCGACCTCCCCGCCGAAGTCGGCGTGGCCCGGAGTGTCGACGATATTGATATGCACGCCGTGGTAATCCACGGCCGTGTTCTTGGCGAGGATCGTGATTCCGCGCTCTTTCTCGATGTCACCCGAATCCATCACCCGCTCGATCAGGTGCTGGTGCTTGGCGAAGGTGCCCGCCTGTTGGAGGAGCTTGTCGACCAGGGTGGTCTTGCCGTGGTCGACGTGGGCGATGATTGCGATATTGCGAAGCGGCCGGGACATGGGGTGATCTCAGGGCTGTGTTCTCAGAGAAATTCACAAAATTTCCACAGTTTAGCACGCCTCTCTGCTGCACCGCATCATCTATTTCCGGCGCCGGCCGTGTGGCGGTATATTCCCGCCCTAGGAGGTATCGACCCTGCGCACCCGCCTTGTTTCCGCTGCCGCACCCTGTCTGCTCGCCTTCGCAGCGGCCGCCGCGCCGCCGGCCCTGGAGCCGGGCAACTGGATGTTCTCGATCGACACGACCACCAACGGGATTGCCGAGCCGCAGCGCATCGGCGAAGAGTGCCTCGACGCACAGCTGAAGGATCTCGGCGCCTTCTTCTCACCCAAGCTCGACGGCCTCGACGCCCAATGTGAAACGTCGCGCAAGCCGTCGGGCAAACGCAGCATCGAGTACGGAATGAAGTGCCGGGGCGCGGGATTCACGATGGACGCCCAGACACGGGTCACCATCCGCGACTCGCGGCATTTCAGCCTCGCGATGCAGCTCGAGACCCGCGCGGTGAAGGGCACGGCCAAGGTCCTCACCGTGGGCGAGGCGCTTCGCACTGGAGCGTGCCGGCCCCGGAAGTGAGCGGTGTATCCTCCGAGCGGTTTGCGAAGAATGAAGCACGCGACAGGAGCGTTTCGATCCCGAATCTCAGCCTCAAGATCGACGTCGACACCTACCGCGGCACGCGCGCAGGCGTGCCGCGGCTGATGGAAATACTCGAGCGCCACGACGCGGGCGCGACATTCCTCTTCAGCCTCGGGCCCGACCACACCGGGCGGGCGATTCGCCGCGCCTTCCGCCCCGGCTTCCTGCAGAAGGTGGGCCGCACATCCGTGCTCTCCCACTACGGGGTGAAGACGCTGCTCTACGGCACCGTGCTCCCGGGGCCGGACATCGGCAAGCGCTGCACCGATGTGCTCCGCAACGTGCGCGATCAGGGCTTCGAGGTCGGCATCCACACCTGGGACCATGTCGAGTGGCAGGACCGCGTCGGCGCGGCCGATGCCGACTGGACCGAGCGCCAGATGGTTGCCGCGCGCGACCGCTTCCGCGAGGTCTTCGCCGCCGAACCCGAAGTCCATGGCGCCGCGGGCTGGCAGATGAACATCCATGCATATCGACGCACGCAGTCGTTCGGCTTTCGCTACGCGTCCGATACGCGCGGCACGCACCCCTTCCTGCCCGTGGTGCGCGGCGAGATCGTTGCCTGCCCGCAGTTCCCGACCACGCTGCCGACCCTGGACGAGCTGATCGGCGTGGACGGCGTGACCGAGGCCAACGTCGCGGACCACCTTCTCGATCTCACCCGCGAGCCGCGCGAGCACGTGTACACGTTGCATGCCGAGCTGGAAGGCATGAAGCTCGCGCCCGTTTTCGAGAAGCTGCTCGAAGGATGGAAGGACCAGGGCTACCAGCTGGTCTCGCTGAAGGACCAGGTGGAGCGCCTTCCGCCCGGCGCCCTGCCCCTCCACAACGTCCTGGATGCCCCCCTGCCGGGGCGGGCGGGCACCCTCGCCGTCCAGGGGCCGGCCTTTCTCCAAACAAAATCAGCCCAATAGCTTGCGTTCTTCAAGCGACTTGTGCACCATAGGTAGCGCATGGCTAGGAATCTCCCGCATTGAGCGAACGCCCGGTACCACCGGATTTCGAGCTTCCCGCGACCGGTAACCAGCGCCCCCAGCTATCGGCCTTCAAGGCCCCCTTCGTCCTCTACTTCTATCCCAAGGACAACACCCCCGGCT
>JBKJYC010000035.1:0-6383 GCA_046715885.1 Usitatibacter sp. | reverse complement strand
CCCTTGGCCTTCTTCTCCAGCGGGTGCTCGGGACGCAGGCCGTAGCCGATGTCCACGGTCGCGCGCTTGAAGTTGCAGTGCTTCGAGACGAAGTCCTGGTTCACCCGGTTCGTCGCGATGATGTGGTTGGCGATGTAGTTGAGGATCGCGAGGTCGGTCTGCGGACGGAAGATCATCGGCACGTCGGCGAGGTCGAAGCAGCGGTGCTCGAAGACCGAGAGCACCGCGACCTTCACGTGCGGGTTGGAAAGCCGCCGGACGGTCACCCGCGTCCACAGGATCGGGTGCATCTCGGCCATGTTCGAGCCCCACAGCACGAAGGCGTCGGCGGCCTCGATGTCGTCGTAGCAGCCCATGGGCTCGTCCATGCCGAAGGTGCGCATGAAGCCGCCGACGGCCGAGGCCATGCAATGCCGCGCGTTGGGATCGATGTTGTTGGAGCGCAAGCCCGCCTTGAAGAGCTTGTTGGCGGCGTAGCCTTCCCAGATGGTCCACTGGCCCGAGCCGAACATGCCGACGGACGTGGGGCCCTTCGCCTTGAGGGCCGCCTTGCACTTCTCGGCCATGATGTCGAGGGCCTGGTCCCAGGTGATGGGGGCGAAGTCGCCGTTCTTGTCGAACTTGCCGTTCTTCATGCGCAGCAGCGGGCGCGTGATGCGGTCCTCGCCGTACATGATCTTGGAGAGGAAATAGCCCTTCACGCAGTTGAGGCCGCGGTTCACCTCGGCCTGCGGATCGCCGTTGGTGGCGATCACGCGGTTGTTCTTCACCGCGACGGTCACGCCGCAGCCGGTGCCGCAGAAGCGGCATGGGGCCTTGTGCCACGTGGTGCCGGCGGCGGCGGAATCGGTGATCACGTTTGAGGCGGCGACGTCGAGGCCGGCCGCCGCGGAGGCGACCGAGACGGCGGTGCTGCGGATGAAATCGCGACGCGTGAGTTTCATGGTGATTCCTCGAGCGCGGAGGCGTCCTCCGCATGCTGGTAGACGAGATGGACTGCGAGCACGCCGGGAAGCGCCCGGATGGCGTCGAGCGAGTCGAGCACGGCGCCGGTGGATTCGCGCTCCAGCAGCAGGACGATGCGGCCGCGCGGGTCGATGCGGGCGACCTCGGCCAGGCACGCGCGCGCGATGGCGGAGGCGATGGCTGCGGTGGTGCCGGGGCGCGCGAAGGCGATCGCGCTGGTGATGTGGACCTCGGCCATGGCTCAGCCTGTGGGCGGGCCGGCGATCATCTGGTAGAGCCAGATGGCCAGGCCGTAGGTTGCGACGACGGCCACGGCCAGCGCCGGCACCATCACCGCGGTCAGGAAGAGAAAGGCCTGCAGTTCCTGCTTCCGGGTCGTCGGTTCGTTGTCCATGTGCGGTGGGGGGAAGGAAGAACTCGGAGCTTAATACACCCGCGCGAACACGCTTGGGTCAATGCAAGTATCCGAGGGCTTACTCGGTGGAAACGCGCACCTCGCCCAGGCCAGCGCTATCCCGCCGGATCTCGCCCTTGAGCACGGCCGACGCGCTGGCGAGGTCGGCAGCGAGGCCGTCGAGCACATCGTCGATGGAGAGGATGCCGGCAACCTGTCCCGACAGCCCGGTGACGACGAGGCGGCGCACGCCATGCGCGTGCATCACCTCGAGGGCCTCGTGCGAGTCGGCATCCTCGCGGATGGAGGCGACCACGGGCGTCATCGCGTCGGCCACCACGGTGGCTTCCGAGGCGAACCCCTGCAGCGCGATGTCGCGGTCGGTGACGATGCCGAGCGGGCGCCGCGCCTCGGGCCCCTCGCTCATCACCAGCAGCGCGCCGACGCGGTAGCGGCGCATCGCGGCGGCGGCTTCGGAGAGCGAGGCCGAGGGCGTGGTCGCGAGGGCGTTGCGGGTGAAGAGCCGATCGACACGCATGCCGCGAGGGTAGTCCGGGCGGCGCATCGGACCTTGCGCTAGATCAAGTCCCGCTTTCTGCGACACTCGTCCCATGCTCAGGCCTTTCTTCAACCGTGTCCGCGAGTTCCTCGCTCGCCTCTTCCGCCGCAGGCCGCCGGGCGCCCGGCCGCGGGCAACGCGGCAAGCCGTTGCTTCGCGAAGCGCACGAAGCCCTCGACCAGGCGCTGAGTGGAACCGCTCCTTGGGATAGACCGCCGCGAGCTGGCGCACCAGCGGGGGCGAGAGCGCGATCTCGACCAGCTCGCCGAGGCGGACCTCCTTGGCTACGGCAGGCGTGCTCGATGAGCTCCCCGGGCGCGACGCTCATCGCTTTCGCCAGCGCGTGCCACGGCGCGCGCACGACGCGCAGCTCGTCCTCGCAGCACATGTCGTTCACAAACGTCGGCAGGTGCGAGTCGCCTTCGAAAAAGCCCAGGTCGAGGCTGCGCTCGGCGACGCGCGACTGCACGGCCTCCGAGTTGGCGACGAAAAGCCGCGGCACGACCGCGGGATGGCGCGCCTTGTACTCGCCCAGCACCTGGGGCAGCAGGAACTCCGCGAGCGTGGTGCTCGCCCCGATCTGCGGCGGCCCCGAGTCCTGGCCGCCTATCTCCTTCAGCCGGGCGTCGAGCTCGGCGACAGCTTCGGCCGCCCTGGTGAAGGACAGGTGCCTGGCGACGGCGTGGAACACGCGTAGCCGACGGTCGGCCATGTTCGACGCGCCTGGCCAAAAATTCATTGAAGCACAAAGGCGGGCGGGAACAAAGGCGCGTGGCGGCGCGCGCTACTTGCGTGCGCGCTCCTTATAGAGCGGAGGTAGCGCGAGCCGCGCGTCGGGATCGACCAGCACCGCGAAGAACGGCCGGCCTGCACCGCGGCAGGATTGCGCCGCGGCGCCGAGCGCCTCCAGCAAGCCGTGATGCTCGGGCAGCGCGAGCGCGCCCGCATCGGGGATCAGCACGACGCGCGCGCCGGCGCGCTGCAGGCCGATGGCGTGCTCCACCTGCCGCCAGCCGCCGTCGGCGAGCGCCGCCACGCCGCGCTCGAGCACCAGCGCATCGGCCTCCACGGCGGCCGCGAGGGGAACGCTGGCGTCGCGCACCCGGTACACGCCCGATCGTGCCGCATCGCCATAGCGCTGCGCGAGTTTTCCCATGGCGCGAAGGGTACCGCAGCCCGCCTGCGCGGGTTCATTTCCCCGGCGGCACGTTTCCTTTCGCAGCGATGCGCGAAGCGATTTTTCGAAACGAAACACTCTGCGTGAGTCTCGCGAGGCAAAACTTCCCATCGCCTTGCGGGCGCGCATAGACTGCACGCAGAAGGTAGCCAACGTATTCCAACGGAGGAGGCGATATGGCCAGCCCGACCAAGAGGAACGAACCCGAACAGAACGCGCACACCCTCGCGATGCGCGAGCGCCGCGACTTCCTGCGCAAGACCGTGGCGCTCGCGGGCAGCGGCTCGCTTGCCGCCACCGCGGGCGCGGCCGTCGCCGCACCGGTCGAGGTGGCAAAATCGAACCGCGAGTTGGGACGCACGATCGACGAGAAGGCCTACGGCCTGCCCTCGAAGTTCGAGGAACACGTCAAGCGCAATCGCACCGACGTGTTGAAGAACCGCCAGAACTTCTCGGACTGGAGCATGACGCCCCTGCAGCACCAGCCCGGGGTCATAACGCCGAACGGGCTCGTCTTCGAGCGCCACCACGCGGGAACGCCGGACATCGATCCGCGCTCCCACAAGCTGGTGGTGCACGGCATGGTGCGCCAGCCGCTGACGTTCTCCATGGAGGACCTGAAGCGCTACCCCTCGGTGTCGCGCTTCCACTTCCACGAGTGCTCGGGCAACGGCCTCACCGACTGGTTGAAGCCCGCCTCCGTCACCGTGCAGCAGACGCACGGCCTGCTCTCGGGCGTGCTCTGGACCGGCGTCCCGGCCTCGATCCTCTTCGAGGAAGCGGGTGTCGATCCCCGGGGCAAGTGGGTGCTCTTCGAGGGCGGCGACGGCGCGGCGCACGCGCGCTCGGTCCCGATGGAGAAGGTGATGGACGACTGCATCATCGCCTACGCCATGAATGGCGAGGCCCTGCGTCCGGAGAACGGCTATCCGGTCCGCCTGGTCGTCCCCGGCTGGGAGGGCAACGTCAGCGTGAAGTGGCTGCGCCGCGCCAAGGTGGGAGACAAGCCCTGGCACCTGCGCAGCGAGACCGCGCGCTACACCGATCCGATGCCGGACGGCAAATGGCGCCAGTTCAGCATGGTCATGGAGTGCAAGTCGGTGATCACGTCGCCCTCGGGCGGCCAGAACCTCGGCAAGCCCGGCTTCCGCGAGGTCTCGGGCCTCGCCTGGTCGGGCGCGGGCAAGATCAAGGCCGTGGACGTCTCCTTCGACGGCGGGCGCAGCTGGAAGGAGGCGATGCTCGAGGAGCCGGTCATGGACAAGTGCCTCACGCGCTTCAAGATCGCGTGGAACTGGGATGGCGGTCCAGCGGTGTTGATGAGCCGCGCGATCGACGGCACCGGCTACGTCCAACCCGCGGTGGCCGACCTCGCCAAGGTCCGCGCCATCGTCGGCTTCGTGCAGCACCACAACGCGATCCAGCCCTGGGCGGTGAGCGCGAAAGGGGAGGTGACCAATGTCATCGGCCAAGCGTAGGCAGGTTGGGGTCGCGGTAGCGGTGGCCATCGCGCTGGGTCTAGGCGCGTGCGCCACCACGACGACGGACAGCGGCCCCGCCGGGCCGGTGGCGAAGACCGCCGAGGGCATCTGGCTCGGCAAGACCGCGCCGCATCCGGTGCAGGCGCTGCCGGACCGGCCGCGTTTCGGGCAACCGGTGAGCGAGGCCGACCTCGTGGCGGTGAACATCGACGTGCGAACGCCCGACGGGCTGGGCCTGCCGCCCGGGCGCGGGACGGTTTCCGCGGGCAAGCAGGTGTACGACGGCAAGTGCGCCGCGTGCCACGGGCCGGAAGCGAAGGGCGGCCCGGTGTTCGGCGCGATGGTGGGCGGCATCGGCTCCATGACCAAGAGCCCGCGCGTGCTCACCCCGGGCAGCATGTACCCGTACGCGCCGATCCTCTTCGACTACGTGCGGCGCGCGATGCCCATGGACAGCCCGCAGAGCCTCACCAACGACGAGACCTACGCTGTGTCGGCCTACCTGCTGCACCTGAACGGCCTCATCCCGGCGGACGCCGTGATGGGTCCGGAATCGCTGGTGAAGGTCCAGATGCCCAACCGCGGCGCCTTCCTGATCGACGACCGCCCCGATTCGAAAGCGGTGCGGTGCATGAACGACTGCAAGAAATAGGAGATCGAGTGTCATGAGCAAGAACGCCGAGCAGTGGCAGGCCAGGCCCAGGTTCCCCACGACGCACTATGTCGACGCGAGGATCTATTCGGACCCGCGGATCTTCGAGGAGGAGAAGGAAAAGCTCTTCCGGCCTACCTGGATCATCGCCTGCCACGAGTCGGAGATCTCCGGAGCCTTCGACTACCGCACGTTCACCCACCCGGCCGGCGTGCCGCTCATCGTCGTGCGCGGTGACGATGCCAAGGTGCGGGCGTTCTACAACATCTGCCCGCACCGCGGCAACACGTTGCTCTACGACCCGGCGGGCAACGCGAAGCGGATGACCTGCATCTTCCACCAGTGGTCGTTCGACACGCGCGGCGCGTGCATCGACATCTCGCGCGCCGAGCAGGGATACCAGGACCGCTTCTGCAAGGAGGACGCATCGTTGCGCGAGGTGCGCGGCGAGGTGGGCTACGGCGGCTTCGTCTGGGTGAACGTGGCCGACGACGCCCCGACCCTTGCCGAGTTCCTGGGCGGCGCCATGGACATCCTCGGCCCGTTCCTCGAGGAGCCGCTGGAGGTGTTCCACTTCCACAAGGCGCACGTGCGCACCAACTTCAAGCTGTGGCACGACACGAACAGCGAGTTCTACCACGACTTCCTGCACTACTTCAATCGCATCACCGGGATGATGCAGCCCGGGTACTTCGAGCGTAAGTACACGGGCTTCCCCAATGGCCACGCCACTGTGGGATCGATGCAGATCCAGTACGACAAGTACGAGGGCTCGAAAGAGCGCGCGGTGGGCTGGCCCGGGCTGGCGACCGGCGGCTGGTACATGGTCGACGTCTTTCCCGGCATGACGTACAACCTGCGCACGTCGGTGTTGCGCATGGACACGGCAGTCCCGATCGGGCCCAACGAGGTGATCATCGAGTTCCGCGGCCTCGGGTTGAAGCGCGACACGCCCCAGGAGCGCACCGAGCGCATCTTCGACCACAACATGATCTGGGGGCCGTTCGGCCGCAACCTGCACGAGGACCTGCTGGGCGTGCACGGCCAGGGGCGGGCGCTGCGCACCGGAAGCGACGCGCGCTGGATCCTGCAGGGGCGCGAGGAGAACAGCACCATCCACGACGAGATCGGCATGCGCCACTACTACGCCGAGT
>JBKJYC010000034.1:0-3768 GCA_046715885.1 Usitatibacter sp. | reverse complement strand
GGCGCGATGCCGCGCACGTTCTGCGGCGCCAGGTTCTTCATGCTCATGGGCTTGTCGGTTCCGTCCATCTCACAAGACCGCCGCGGGGTACGACCCCAGCACCTTCATGTAGCCCGCGATCCGGCCCACTTCCTCGAGCGCCGCGGCGACGTTGGAATCGTCGCGATGCCCCTCGATGTCGACGAAGAAAAGGTATTCCCAGAGTGCCACCTTGGAGGGCCGCGACTCGAACTTGGTCATCGACACGCCACGAGTGGCGAAGGGCGTCAGCATCTCGTAGACCGCGCCCGCGCGGTTGTTGGCCGAAAGCACCAGCGAGGTCTTGTCGCGCCCGCTGGGCCGGGGCTCGTAGTTGCCGAGCACCAGGAAGCGGGTGGTGTTGTTGGGCTCGTCCTCGATGTTCGAGGCGAGGATGTCGAGCTTGTAGTGCGCCGCCGCCGCTTCCCCGGCGACCGCCGCGGTGCCCGGATCCCCGGCGGCGCGCCGCGCGGCCTCCGCGTTGCTCGCCACCGCGATGCGCTCCGCACCGGGCAGGTTGTGGTTCAGCCACTCGTGGCACTGCGCCAGCGACTGGCTGTGCGAGAAGACGCGCTTCACGGATGCAAGGTCCTTCACGCCGACGGCCATGACGTGGTGGTGGATCGGGATCAGCACCTCGCCGCAGACCTTGACCGGCGTCTGCGGCATGAGGTCGAGCGAGCGGCCCACGGCGCCCTCGGTGGAGTTCTCGACCGGCACCACGCCGAAGTCCGCGGCGCCCGACTGCACCTCGCGATACACCTCGTCGATCGAAGGCGCGGGCAGGCCCTCGGCGGCGAGCCCGAAATGCTTCATCGCCGCGCTCTCGCTGAAGGTGCCCTTCGGGCCGAGGTAGGCCACGGTGATCGGCCGCTCGATGGCGAGGCACGCGGACATGATCTCGCGAAACAGCATCGCCACGGTCTCGTCGTCGAGCGGCCCGGGATTCGCCGCCTTCACGCGCGTGAGCACCTGCGCTTCGCGCTCGGGGCGGTAGGCCGGCCCGACTTTCAGCGTGCCGATGGCGCGCGCGAGCTGTGCGCGCTCGTTCACCTGCTCGAGGATCCGGTCGTCGACGCGGTCGATCGCCTCGCGCAGGCGTTCCAGCTCCGCGCTCATCGCGCCGCTGCGCCCAGGGGCGGCACGGCCCGGATCGAGAGCACTCCCGGGATGCGCGCGATGCGCGCGAGGACTTCCGGCGCCGCTTCGCTGTCGAGGTCGACGAGCGTGTACGCCATCTCCCCCTTCGACTTGTTCACCATGTTGTGGATGTTGAGACCGGCCTGCGCCATCGTAGTGGAAATCTGTCCCACCATGTTGGGGACGTTGGCGTTCGAGATCGCGATGCGATGGGGCGATTCGCGCGCCATCTGCACCGCGGGGAAATTCACCGCGTTGTCGACGGTTCCCTCCTCGAGGAACGCGCGCAGCTGGTCGACCACCATCACCGCGCAGTTTTCCTCGGCCTCCTCGGTAGAGGCGCCCAGGTGCGGCAGCGCGACCACGGAAGCGTGGCCCTGCAGGCGCGGGCTGGGAAAATCGCAGATGTACGCCTTCAGGCGTTTTTCCTCGAGCGCGGCGACCACGGCCGCTTCATCGACCACGGCGTCGCGGGCGAAGTTGAGCAGCACCTGGCCCTTGCGCGCGCCGGCGAGCCGTTTCTTGTCGATGAGGTGGCGCGTCCTGGGGTTGAGCGGCACGTGCAGCGTGACGAAATCGGAGCCCTTCAGCACTTCCTCGATGGAAGCCGCGCGCTTCACCGAGGCCGGCAGGCGCCATGCGCTGTCCACCGTGATGTCCGGGTCGTAGCCCTGCACCTTCATCCCGAGGCGGATGGCGGTGTCGGCCACCAGGCCGCCGATGGCGCCCAGGCCGATCACGCCCAGCGTCCGCCCCGGCAGCTCGAAGCCGGCGAACTGCTTCTTGGCGTCCTCCACGCGCTTCTCGAAATCGGCCTGCCTTCCGGGTTCGACGCTACGCGGCAGGGACTGGACGTAGATCGCCGCGGGCACGAGGTTGCGCGCGGCCATCAGCATCGCGGCAACCACGAGCTCCTTCACGGCGTTGGCGTTGGCGCCCGGCGCGTTGAACACCGGGACCCCGCGCTTGCTCATCTCCTCGACCGGGATGTTGTTCACGCCCGCGCCGGCGCGCGCCACGGCCTTCACCGAAGCGGGGATCTCGGAGAGCTGCAGGGCGTGCGAGCGCAGCAGGATGGCGTCGGGATCGGCGAGCGCCTTGCCGAACACGTAGTGGGGCGCGGCCAGGCGCGAAAGCCCGCTCGCGGAAATCGCGTTGTAGACGGCGATGCGGTAGGTCATGGCGAGACAGCGCTCACGCGTTGTCGCGCGCGAACTCTTGCATGAAGCCGACGAGCGCCTCGACGCCCTCGGGCGGCATCGCGTTGTAGATCGATGCGCGCATGCCGCCCACGGAGCGATGGCCCTTCAGCTGCGAAAGGCCGCGGGCTTCGGCCTGCTCGAGGAATCTCGCGTCGAGCTTCTCGTCGCGCAGGCGAAACGGCACGTTCATGCGGGAGCGATCTTCCTTCGTGATGGGATTGGCATAGAAGTCCTGGGCGTCGAGGTAGTCGTAGAGGCGCTTCGCCTTCGCGATGTTCACCCTCTCCATCTCGGCCAGCCCGCCGCGCTCGATCAGCCATTTGAAGGTGAGGCCCGCCAGGTACACGGAGAAGGTGGGCGGCGTGTTCACCATGGAATCCGCCTCGGCCATCTTCTTGTAGTCGAGCACGGTGGGCGTCCCGGGCAGCGCCTGGCCCAGGAGGTCCTCGCGCACGATCACGACCACGAGGCCGGCGGGCCCGATGTTCTTTTGTGCGCCCGCGTAGATGAGGCCGAACTTCGCGACGTCGAGCGGGCGCGAGAGGATATGCGACGACATGTCCGCCACCAGCGGCACCCGGCCCACCTCCGGGGTCCATTGGAACTCCACGCCGCCGATCGTCTCGTTGGAGCAGTAGTGCACGTAGGCCGCATCCTTCGACAGCTTCCAGGGCTGCTTCGGCGCGTACGTGAAGTGGCGGTCCTCGCTGGAGGCCGCCACGTGCACTTCGCAGAACTTCCTGGCCTCGACGATGGCCTTCTTCGACCATTCGCCGGTGTTCACGTAGTCGGCTTTCCTGGCCCCGCGCAGCAGGTTCATCGGCACGCCGGCGAACTGCATCGAGGCGCCGCCCTGAAGGAACAGCACCTTGTGGCTGGCGGGGATGGCGAGGAGCCCGCGCAGGTCCGCTTCCGCGTCCGCGGCGATCTTCACGAACTCCTTGCCCCGATGGCTCATCTCCATCACCGACATGCCGGCCTGGTGCCAGTTGATCAGCTCCTGCTTCGCCTTCTCGAGCACCTCCACCGGCATGGTTGCCGGCCCTGCCCCGAAGTTGAAGATGCGCCCCGCCGGCTCAGCCTGCATCGCCGGTCCCGTCACCCTCTGCGGCCGCAGGCGGGCTCCCGGTCGCGTCGCCGTTCGCGCCGGCCTGCCCGTTGAGGGCGCCGCTGTCTTCCTCGTCGCGGTCCATGATGTTCTGCAGGCCCGAGAGCTTCTCGCCTTCCCCGGTGTTGATGAGCGTGACACCCTGGGTGGAGCGGCCCATCTCGCGGATCTCGTTCACACGCGTGCGGATCAAGACGCCCCCGTCGGTGATCAGCATGATCTCGTCGTCGGGCGAGACCAGCGTGGCGGCGACCACCTTGCCGTTGCGCTCGCTGGTCTGGATGGCGATCATCCCCTGCG
>JBKJYC010000033.1:0-2776 GCA_046715885.1 Usitatibacter sp. | reverse complement strand
CATCGAGGACGGCTTCGCCGAGCTCTCGGGCTTCAGCCTGCGCAACGGGCACCCGAACGTCGGCATCTCGGTCACCCGCTCGCGCGACGCGAGCACCGTCACGGTGGCGACCAAGATCCGCGAGATGGTCGCGGAGATCAACAAGACGCTTCCCGCCCAGACCAAGCTCGAGGTCACGCAGGACGGCGGCAAGGACGCCGAGAACAGCCTGAGGAACGTGATCGAGGCGCTGATGTTCGGCGCGGTGCTCACGATTTTCGTCGTTTATGCGTTCCTCAACTCGTGGCGCTCGACGCTCATCACGGCGTTGAGCCTTCCGACTTCGGTCATCGCCGCGTTCATCGCCGTCTGGGCGTGCGGCTTCACCCTCAACTTCATGACGCTGCTGGGCCTGTCGCTCGCCATCGGCGTGTTGATCGACGACGCCATCGTCGTGCGCGAGAACATCGTGCGCCACATGGAGATGGGGGAGGACCGCGTCACGGCGGCGCGCAACGGCACGGCGGAGATCGGGCTGGCGGTGATGGCGACCACGTTCTCCATCATCGCGGTGTTCGTCCCCGTCGCCTTCATGGGCGGCGGCGCGGGCGAGTGGTTCCGGCCGTTCGCGCTCACGGTGGCGACCTCGGTGCTGGTGAGCCTCTACATCTCCTTCACGCTCGACCCGATGCTCTCCGCGTACTGGGGAGACCCGGTGGGCTACGCGAAGCGGGAGAAGCGCGGCCTGAGCAAATGGCTGCACCAGTTCAACGTGTGGTTCGACCACCAGGCCGACCGCTACGGCAACGTGATCGCGTGGGCGTTGCATCACCGCAAGTGGATGGCGGCGATCGCGGTCGTGTCCCTGGTCGCCGCCCTGGCGCTGCAGTTCACCGTCGGGGGCTCCAGCTTCCTGCCGCAATCGGACGTGGGCATGATCGCCATCGACGTGCGCACGCCTTCCAGCGCCAGCCTGGAGTACTCCAGGCTCAAGGTGGAGAAAGGCGCGGAGCTGGCGCGCTCCATCCCCGAAACCAAGGCCACCAACAGCCAGGTGAATGCCGGCGGCGGCCGCGTGTACGTGGACCTGGGCAAGAGCAACGAACGCAAACGCTCGGCCGTGGAGATCGCCGCGGAGCTTCGCACGCACCTCGCGCGCCTGGTGGGCGGCGAGTACGTCGTGCTCGACGACATCAACAACGGCGTGAGGAAGCCGGTGCAGATCCAGTTCTTCGGGCCCGACTCGCGCCGGCTCATGGCCACGACCGGCGACTTCATGGAGAAGGTCGCGAAGATTCCCGGCGCCGTGGACGTGGGGCTCTCCGAGCAGGCTCCGAAGGACGAGCTGAAGGTCGAGCTCGACCGCGGGCTCGCCAACCAGCTCGGCATCTCCGTGGGCGACGCGGCGCAGGCATTGCGCGTGGCGTTCGCGGGCGTGGAAGTGGGCGACTGGGTAGATCCCACGGGCGAGTCGCGCGATGTCGCCGTGCGGCTGCACCCCGAGGATCGCGTGGATGCCTCGAACATCGAGCGCCTGCCCGTCGCGGTGGGCGGCAGCAACATGATGGTGCCGCTGGACCAGATCGCCACCATCACCATGGGCAAGGGCCCGGCGCAGATCCAGCACCTGGACGGCAAGCGCACCATCGCCGTGTCGGCCAACGTGCAGGGCCGCTCGCCCGGAGAGGTGACGGCCGACGCGATGAAGATCGCGAAGCAGATCGACTTCCCGGAGGGCTACGGCCTGCAGCTGGGCGGCGCCTCGCGCGACCAGAAGGAGGTCTTCTCCGAGATGTCCACCGCGCTCATCATGGGCATCGCGCTCATGTACCTGGTGCTGGTGATGCAGTTCGGCTCGTTCACCGCGCCCCTGCCCGTGATGCTGTCCTTGCCGCTCAGCCTGATCGGCGTGGTCCTGGCGCTGTTGCTCACCAAGGGCACGTTGAACCTCATGAGCTACATCGGCGTCATCATGCTGATGGGCCTGGTCGCGAAGAACGCGATCCTGCTGCTCGATTGCGCGCGCAAGGAAGAGGCGCAGGGCGTGGATCGCGAGGAAGCCCTGATGCACGCCGGACGCGTGCGCCTGCGGCCGATCCTGATGACCACGTTCGCGCTGATCGCCGGCATGCTGCCGGTGGCGATCGGGTTGGGAGAGGGCGGCGAGTTCTACCGTCCGATGGCGGTGGCGATCATCGGCGGCACCATCACCTCGACCTTCCTCACCCTACTCGTCGTGCCGACCTTCTACGACTCGATCGAAATCGCTCGGGATCGGGCGATCGCCAAGTTCCATGCGCGCGAGGCACGCTGGCCGGCGGCGATCGCGTTCGTGCTGACGTTGTTCGAGGCGCTGCTCGTTCTGCTGGGCCTGCGGTTCGTCTACCGCAAGGTGAAGCGGTTGTTCGCCCGATCTTCGAAGCGCCCGCACGGGGGTGGAGGCGCGGTCGATCCCGCGCCTTCCGTGGTCACCCGCCGATAGGGCCGGAGTCTCGCGTCACCGCTGCCCGGACGGGGGATTCCTCCCGTTCGTGGCGATGAAGCTGATGCGACAATGGGCCCGGAATCCACTCCATCACAACCGCGCCGACAGCCTTGTCCTCAGTCGCCGCTTACTTACCCCCCGCCCGCCGGCGCCCTCCGCGGCAGCTTCGCCTGTGGAGGACGGTCGCGAAGCCCCCGCTCGCGCATTTCGTGGTCCTGTCGATGCTCCTGCACATGCTCGCCGTCGCGCTCTTCGGCGCTCCCAGCGGCGGCACCCGCGAAGGCCGCGCGCTTTGGGGCTCGTTGCAGGTCG
>JBKJYC010000032.1:0-2778 GCA_046715885.1 Usitatibacter sp. | reverse complement strand
AGGGCGCGGCGTAGAACGTGGGAACCATCGCCAGGCCGAGGCCGGCGGCCGCCATCTCGCATTCGAGCATGCCGTTGTTGACGCGCGCCGTGCCGGTTACGGCGATCGGCACATCACGCCCGTCGGGGGCGGTAAAGCGCCACACGTTCGCGGTCGAGAGGTACGAGTAGAGCAGGCAGTTGTGCGCGGCCAGGTCCTCGGGACTCGCGGGCGCGCCGAATTCCTCCAGGTAGCCGGGCGAGGCGACGACGACGGGCTGCGTCCTGGCGAGCTTTCGCGCGACGAGCGAGGAATCCGTGAGCTGTCCGATGCGCACCGCCACGTCCAGCCCCTCCTCCACCAGGTTCACGTAGCGGTCGTCCAGGCGCAGATCGATGCTCACGCCCGGATGCGTTTGGAGAAACTCCGCGACCGCAGCCCCCAGATACAGGATCCCGAAGCCCATCGGCGCGCCTACCTTCAGGCGTCCGCGCGGCTCCTTCTGGAATTTGGCTACGGCGTCCTCGGCTTCGACGATGCGCTCCAGCGCGCCGCGGCTCGCCTCGAAGAGCGTGGCCCCGGCCTCGGTGAGCGAGAGCCGGCGCGTCGTGCGGTGCAGGAGGCGCGCGCCCAGCCGATCCTCGAGGCGCGAGAGGTACTTGCTCACCACGGCGCGCGAGAGCTCCAGCTCGTCGGCCGCGCGCGTGAAGCTGCCGCGTTCCACCACGCGCACGAAGACCGCGATGTCGGTGAGGTTGTCCATGATTAGTCGGTTTGCGTGAACAATCTTAACCCATCCACCCGGCTGATCCCGCGCTGCGTCGCGTCTAGGATGCCCTGACCCAACCCGCAAACGAAAGGAAGAACCATGAAGACCGGATACGACCTGCAGAAGGCCCAGGAACACTTCGCCGCGAGGAATGCCTTCACCACGGGCCCGCACGAGCTCGCGCAAGCGATCGAAAGCAAGCACGACATCGTGGTGGTGGACGTGCGCTACCCGGCCGACTTCCGCAAGGGCCACATCCCCGGCGCGGTGAGCCTGCCCAAGGGCAAATGGGACAAACCCGTCGGCCTGTCGAAGGACAAGCTCAACGTACTGTATTGCTACAACCAGCAATGCCACCTCGCCTCGGAGGCCGCCGCGCAGCTGATCGCGCAGGGTTTCCCGGTGGTCGAGATGGAAGGCGGCTTCGCGACCTGGGAAGCCAACAGCTCGCCGATCGAAGTGCCGGCGCCGCGCGCCGCGTGACAGGGAACGGCCATGAGCGCACTCCCCGTTCGCTTCACCGGCACCGCGCGATTCTTCGAGTCGATCGGCCTTCCCGGGCCGTTGGCGTACGTCGTCTTCACGATGGAAGCCGTGGGCGGCGTGCTCCTGCTTCTGGGCGTGAAGACCCGCTGGGTGGCTGCGGCGCTGCTTCCGGTGCTTGCGGGCGCGGCCTGGACGCATGCGGGCAATGGCTGGGTCTTCTCGGCACCCAACGGGGGCTGGGAATACCCGGTGTTCCTCGCGATCGCGAGCGTGGTGCTGATCCTGATCGACGAGAAGCCGGCGGAATGACCGGGATGCGGTTGGACCGGCGTCGATCCGCGCTCTACAGCAGAGAGAGCTCCGTTACGTAGACCCCGATCAGGCTTCTTTCTCCACGCAGCTCAACCCGGTCACCCGGTTGAAGTACCGGGTAGTCAAAGAGTTGCCTGGAAATGACCAGGTGACGCGCTTCACCGGCCGTCGACTCCTTGTACTCCAGGGAGACCCACCCCCTGCGAGAGCCGTGGTGGTCCGCGGAGTCGATTACCACCGTCGAACGATAGTTCTCGTGTGGAAGGAATTTGGCCGCGAGCCCGAAGATGTTCGCGCTGAGCGCTGCGCCCGAGAACGTGAACATTGCAAGACCGGCGATCACTCCGACCCAGTGAGCCGCTTTCTGCCTCAGTCCTCCACTGACCGTGCCGCCGGGTGTAAGACGCTCGCCGCTTGCGGCAAACAGTGTCAGGAGAAGAAGGGCGCTACCGACGATCGAAAAGGGCAGCCTCTCGAGGACGCTCCTTTCGTGCACGAAGGGCAGGACGTTCACGAATGGCAACATGAAGACAGGCAGCGCCCAGACGATGGTGACGTACGCGAGGCAGACGACCAGGAGGGCTTGCCTCCACTTTGGAAGTTGCGAAAAGCGACCTCGGTTCATGGCTGGGGGCTAGCTAACGCTGAGCGTCTAGGCGCGATCTCGCCGCCTGCAAGAGAGCGCGCGAGTAGAGCTTGTGAAATCCTAGCAGGCTGCTGAAGCCCGGCCCCAGGGAGGGTTGCCCGTCCCTCCCCTTCGCCGGGAGGACCGCAGATCCGAAGAACAGCCGCGTGGCCGGGCTATCCTTCGAAGCGTCGGGAACCGTCATCAACCAGGATCTCGTTCGCCCGGCCGCCACCAGCAGTTCGCCATCGCTCCGGCTCTCCACGTGCCAGGCCGCGAACGTATCCTTTTCTCCCGCGGCAAGCTTCCGGGCGCTGGCTTCTCCTCGGTTTGGAACATGCACAATGAAGCCTTGCCGTTTGGGCTAAGCTCGACACCGAGCGGCCCCTCCAGGACAACAGCTACGCCGAGCGGTCAAACATGAGTTCTCCTGAAGTGTGTGGGCCTGCGCGAGGCCTAACGTTTTGTTGAGCGGCGCGTTTCAGCGCGTCCGCTCGAACTAAAGTTAGGCAGCCGGCACCACGAGACAGTCAATCAATCGAGCAATTTCACGACTATAAGAATCAGGATGATCACGAGGAGAAGGTGAACGAAGTTGCCCGTTTTT
>JBKJYC010000031.1:0-3062 GCA_046715885.1 Usitatibacter sp. | reverse complement strand
CTCCTGGCTCGATCGCCGCGATGCCGACGGAGTGTCGATGCGCGAGGCGCTGCGCGAAGCGGGGCTCGACCCGGAAGCCGCGGGAAGCGATCCGATCGATGCAAAGTCGCTGGCCGGCTACTTCGAGCTGCACATCGAGCAGGGCCCGGTGTTGCTGAACGAGGGCCTGCCGCTCGGCGTGGTGACCACCATCTCCGGGGGCAACCGCCATCTGTTCCGCGTCCAGGGCGCGGCCGGCCACGCCGGGACAGTCCCCATGCGGCTGCGCCACGACGCGCTCACCGCGGCCGCCGAGATGGTGCTTGCCATCGAGAACCGGTGCTCCTCTACGCCGACCCTTGTCGGCACCGTCGGCATCCTGCGCGTCCACGAAGGCTCGAGCAACGTGATCCCGGGCGACGTGGAGTTCTCGCTCGACATCCGTGCCGGCGACGACGCGACGCGCATGGCGGCGGAGGACGACATTTTCGCCGCGTGCGCGGCCATCGCGAAGCGCCGCGGCGTGGAGATCGGGACCCATCGCCACAGCGAATCGAGCGTGGTGCCGTGCTCGCCGCGCATGCAGGACCTCATCGCGAAGAGTGTCGAGGCGGTCGGCGTGAGACCCACGCGCCTGCCGAGCGGCGCGGGCCACGACGCGATGATCCTGGCGCGCGTGTGTGACGTCGGCATGATGTTCGTGCGCTGCGGGGCCGGTGGGGTGAGCCACAATCCGGCGGAGACCGTGGCGGCGGACGACGTGGCGCTCGCCGTGCGCGCCATGTCGGAGTTCATGCGGCGGCTCTGCGCTACGGCCTGAATCGATAGCGCTGTTCCTTCTCCACGATCGGGCAGAGCCCCGCGGGCCGTTGGAACAGCCGGTGCCGGATCGCGCCGACGCAGGAATAGCCAAGGTCCCGAAGTCCCTTGGGCAGCATCCGGTAGATCGCGCCCAGCACCCGCCACAGGCCGCCGAGCCGTTCCAGCATATGGATCACGGCATTTCCCTTGGTGAGAACCCGTCCGGCATCATCGACAATCACGAAGCTCTCCGGAAGCGTCCGGCGCTGCGATTCCGGCACGGCCCGCGCGAACGACTCGCCCTGGAGCGGCGAGAAGACGAAGTGCGACGGGAAGTCCTCCGACAGGACGAAGCGCACTACCCGGTGGCAGAACCCGCACGCGCCGTCGTAGTAGATCGTTTCGTGCCAGCGGGCCTGCTTGCGCCGCACCCACGCGCGATCGAACGTTAGCAGATGGAAGAGCAGCATCGGTGCGGTGAGGTCGGCGAAGTTGAGGAGGATCAGGAACCCGAGCTGCACCGCGAGCATTGCCGCCCAGAGGATCGGTCGAAACCGTGCAACAAGCGCGAGTGGCGCGAAGAGCAGCTCCACCCACAGGATCATCGCGGTGAGCGCCTGCAGGAACACCGGCTCAATCCCCAGCAGCCATTCCCGCAGGGCGTGGTCGCGCGCAACTTCGCCTGGCGTCCCGACGGACCGATCCAGCAGTATTTCCGCACGCAGATGCAGGGGGATTTCTTCAACTCGAACTTCGACGCGGGCGGTGAAGCGCTGCATTTTGTGAGCGGGATGCTCTCGAAGAGCGGCCTCGCGGCCATGCAGGCCCGGTTGCGCCGCGTGGCCGCGGAGTTTTCCGAGCTGCACAACCAGGACCTCGAGAGGCCGCTGCAGGAGCGCTTCGGCAGCAGCGTCTTGATCGCCTTGCGGCCGTGGATCCCGAAGTCTTTCGCACGGTTGCGGCGCAAGCCCGACAACCGAACCCCGTAGCCTCGCGCCGCTAGGCCGCGGCTTCGTCGACTCCGGGCTCGTTGGCCGCGTCCTTCATTCCATCTCCGCTTTGAAGAGCGCCGCCTTCATGCGACGCGCCTCGCGTCCGTGCTCGGCTGCACGGCTTGTGCGGCCCGGGTTCGAAGCTCGGGCAAGCAGGAACCGCAATTCGTCCCGCATTGCGTGTGCGCCTGCAGTGCGGCCAGCCGCTCGGACGCCGTGCCGGTTGCCTGGGCGAGGGTGGCGTCGATGGCGTCCTCGCTTGTGCCGAAGCACTGGCAGATGGTGCGTCCCGCAGCCACGAATCCCGCGGGCGGCTTCACCGACGGCATGAGGAGCAGGCGGCGGATCTCGCCGACGGGATTCCCGGATGCGAGCCAGTCCTTCAGCCATTCGCCGCTCGCCAGCTCGTGCGCGCCGCCCGAGAGGCGGACCGCACGGATGCGATCGTCGCGAATGCGAATGCGCCGGGCGCCGCCGCGACGCGCGTCGTCGTAGCGCAGGGCTTCCGGTGCGTAGAGGCCGAGCACGGCATCGAGGCGCTCGATCCACGCGTCGGATGGCGCGCAGCCGTTGGCCGCGCGGATGAGCACGGCGGGGTCCTCGCGTCCCAGTGGGGTCACGCTCTGGAAGGCCACGGCGTCCTGGAGCGCACGCAGCCGCTCGAGCGTTTCGACCAGCGCGCCGGCATCCACGGAGGCGAAGGCGACCATCCGCCAGGCGAGCGCGACACCGGAGATCTTCACCGCGGCGTGCTTCAGCTCAGGCTGCCTCGACAGCGGATCGAAAGCGGGGTTGGTGAGCGTGTTGGTGCCCGCACTCCCGCGTCCGCCGAGGAAGCGCTTGCCCCAATGCATCGGCAGCCACGCCTGGCCGCTGCGCAGGTCGGCGTCGGCGTGCGCGATCACGTGCACGGCGCCGCGCCGCGACTCCACACGCACCAGATCGCCGTCGGCCAGGCCGCGGCGCGTCAGGTCGGCGGGGTTCATGCCCAGGCGCGGCTCGGGCGCGTGGCCGAAGAGCTGCGCCAGGTTGCCGGTGCGGCTCATGCCGTGCCACTGGTCGCGAAGACGCCCGGTGGTGAGCTGCAGCGGATAGCGCGCATCCACGCGTTCGGCAACCGGCTTGTACGCTCCGGTGAAGAAGCTCGCCTTGCCGCTGGCCGTGGGGAAACGGCCGTCCTCGTAGAGCCGCGCCTTGCCGCGGGTCGCGCCCTGCGGGTAGGGCCATTGCTGCGGACCGTCGCGGTCGAGCGTCGCGTACGACAGGCCGGTGATGTCCAGGTCGCGGCCG
>JBKJYC010000030.1:0-3704 GCA_046715885.1 Usitatibacter sp. | reverse complement strand
TCGTCTGCCAGCGGTTCTCCATCTGCCAGGACTGCGCCGCACCCTTGGAGATCGTGTCCATCACCTTGGGGATGTCGAGGCCGCTCTTCTGGGCGAGATGCAGGCCCTCCGACAGGCCCTGCACGATGCCCGCAATACAGATCTGGTTGACCATCTTGGCGAGCTGGCCGGCGCCCGCAGGTCCGATCAGGTTCATCATCCGCGCGTAATGGGCGATCACCGGCTTGGCGCGCTCGAATGCGGCCGCGTCACCGCCCACCATCACCGTCAGCGCCCCGTTCTCCGCGCCCGCCTGGCCGCCAGAGACCGGCGCATCGATGAAGTCGATGCCTCTCTGCTTCGCGGCGGCAAAGATCTTGCGCGCCACGTCGGCGCTCGCCGTGGTGTGGTCCACCAGCACCGCGCCCTTCCTCATGCCCGCCAGCGCTCCGTCCTTGCCGAGCGCGACTTCCAGCAGGTCCTTGTCGTTGCCCACGCACATCATCACGAAGTCCACCTCCTTCGCCGCCGCCGCGGGGGTAGGCGCGGACTTGCCGCCGTGCTTCTGCACCCAGGCCTGCGCCTTCTCGGGCGAGCGGTTGTAGACCGTGACGTCGCAGCCCTTCGCCTTCAGGTGGCCCGCCATGGGAAAACCCATGACGCCCAGGCCGAGGAATGCCACTTTCGCGCTCATCCATGACTCCTTATGCCAGCTCTTTGTTGACCAGGTTCGGGGGGGTCTTGCCGTCCAGCACGGCGGTGAGGTTGCGCACCGCCGTCTCGCACATGACGAGGCGCGTGGCCCGGGTAGCGCTGCCGATGTGCGGCGTCAGCACGACGTTGGGCAGCTTCAGGTACTCGGCGTGCAAATTCGGCTCGCCTTCGAAGACATCGAGGCCCGCGCCCGCGATACGCCGCTCCTTGAGCGCCTGCACCAGCGCCGCGTCGTCGATCACGCCGCCGCGCGCGCTGTTCACGAGGATCGCCGTGGGCTTCATCTTCGCGATTTCCCCGGCGCCGATCAGATGGTGCGTGGCCGCCGAGTAGGGAACCATCACCACGACGAAATCCGAGCGCGCGAGCAGCTCGTCGCGCTCCACGCGGCTCGCGCCGAGCCGCTTCTCGTCTTCCGCCGGCAGCGCGGCGCGGTTGTGGTAAAGCACTCGCATGTCGAAGCCGAGCGCCCGGCGCGCGATCGCCTGGCCGATGCGCCCCATGCCGAGGATGCCGAGCGTGGCGTGGTGGATGTCCGCGCCAAGGAACGAGTGCATGCCGAAGGCCACCTTCCAGTCCCCGCGGCGCACGTACGCGTCGGCTTCCGCGATGCGCCGTGCGGCGGCCATCAATAGCGCCCAGGTGAGATCCGCAGTGGTGTCGTCGAGCACGCCCGGGGTATTGGTCACGCGGATGCCGCGCCTGGTGGCCGCGGCGACGTCGATGTTGTTGTAGCCCACGGCGATGTTGGAGACGACCTTCAGGTCGGGCGCGCGCGCCAGGACGGACTCGTCGAAGCGGCAAAGCACGGTGGACATCGCGGCCGAGCACCCCGAGAGCCTCTCGGCGATCTGGTCGGGCGACCAGGCCGTGTCCTCGGGGTTGGTCACAACCTCGAAACGTTTCGAAAGCAAATCGACGACTTCCGGGAACACGGCCCGGGTGATCAACACCCGGGGCATTACTTGCCGTACAGGAACTGGGGAAGCCAGAGCGCCATGCCGGGCCAGACGTACATGAAGGCCATGCAGATGATCACGATCAGCATGTGGGGCATCATCCCGGCGAAAATCTGGTTCAGCGTGACGTGCGGTGGACTCACGCCCTTCAGGTAGAACGCCGACATCGCCACCGGGGGCGACAGGAAGGCCGCCTGCAGGTTCACCGCGACCATCGTCCCGAACAGGATCGGGTCCACGTTGAAGTGCGCCAGCATCGGCAGGAAGATCGGCACGAAGATCACGATGATCTCGGTCCACTCGAGCGGCCAGCCGAGGAAGAAGATGATCGCCTGCGCCAGCAGCATGAACTGCAGCGGCGAGAGGTTCATGCCGAGCACCCAGCGCTCGATGACCCCCTGGCCGCCATGCAGCGCGAACACCGCCGAGAACAGCGCCGAGCCGATGAACAGCCAGCACACCATGGCAGTGGTCTTGGCGGTGAGGAAGGTCGACTCCTGCAGGCTCTGGAGCAGCTTCTTCGAGGTGAGGAGGTCCCAGATATAGGGAACGAGCGTCCCGGCAATCAACGCGGCGAGGCATCCGGAGACGATGATGGGCACGAGCTTGGCGCCCATCATCACGGCGAGCCCCACGCCGACCAGCGCGCCTACCAGGGTGAACCAGAGGGTGCGCTTCACGTACTTGGCCATTCCCGCGAGATAGAGCGCGCCGAGCGCGCCCACCGCGGCCGATTCCGTGGCCGTGGTGATCCCCAGGAGGATCACCGCGAGCACGATGAACGTGAGGAGTCCCAGCGGGATCACTGCTTCGGCGAGGAGCTTCAGGATCTCGAGCTGCTCGCCGTCCATGCGCCAGTAATAGAAAGCGAGGGTGAGCGCCGCGAGCACCACGAAGCCCCAGAACCACGCGTAGAAATTCTCCGGGACCGTGCCCGCCGCACCGCCCGCGGGCGGATCCGCTGCCCCGGTCATGAGCTCGGGCCCGGAAGGCGAGGAGGGAGTTTGTGCGGCTCCGGGCGGCTCGGCCGGGCTATCCGAGGGCGGTTCCTGCAGCCCTCCGGACGCCGGCGCCTGTGTCTCCGCCGGAGGCTCCTGCAGCCCGCCCACTTCCGCGGCTTCCTTGGTGCTCGTCCCGGCGGGTTGCATGGCCTCGATCGGCGCATCGACCTTGGGCGCGCTGTGGATCGTCACATACCACCACGCCGTGGCGAACAGCAACGCGGTGAGCGCCAGCGGCAGCAGCGATACGAGGAAGTTCTGGGCAGTCCGCGCGAACGGCGCCGTGCGGCGCGACGGGATGAGCGTGGCCGCGGCGACGCTGGCGAACACCCGCCTGGCGGGGCCGCGCTCGAGCGCTTGCAGCCACTCGGGAACCGGCATCCGGTACTTCTCGGGCGAAAGCTTCGGCGCGACCTTCGGGTTGATCATCGCCCAGCCGACGATGTAGACGAGATAGAGCAAGGTGAGGAACAAGCCCGGCAGCATCGCCGCCGCGTAGAGCTTCACGATCGACTGCCCGGCCACCGCCGCGTATACGATCAGAAGCACCGAGGGCGGGATCAGGATGCCGAGCGTGCCGCCCGCGGTGATGACGCCCGCCGCGAGCCGCGTGTCGTAGCCGGCGCTCAACATGGGCCGCATCGCGATGACACCCATCAGCACCACCACGGCGCCCACGATGCCCGAGGCGATGCCCCAGAAAGCGCATACGAGCAGCGTGGTGACGGCGAGCGACGCCGGCATCCGCCGGAACGCGAGCTGCACGCTGTAGAACATCTTGTCGACAAGCGCCGCCCGTTCGATCACGTACCCCATGAAGACGAACAGCGGGACCGACAGCAGCACGTCGTTCACCATGACCCCGTAGGTGCGCTGGACCATCAGGTCGAAGACCTTGTTGTCGTACCAGATCCCGGAGGGCTCGAAGAAGGCGAGGAAGCCGAACAGCATCCCCAGGCCCATGAGCGTGAAGGCGGTGGGAAAACCCATCATGATCGCCGCCACGATGAGCCCGAGCATGGCAAGCCCGAGGATTGGATCGCTCATGACA
>JBKJYC010000029.1:0-3387 GCA_046715885.1 Usitatibacter sp. | reverse complement strand
GCCCGGCACCGCGCGTAAGCCCCGCATGGTCGCGCGTCGCGCGCGCGAGGCGCACGGCGTAGTCCACCACCTTGTCGTCCACCGTGAGCATGCCGGCCAGCTTCTGCAGCGCCATCACCTGCCCCGGCTCGATCACGGGCTGCACCGCGTCCACGTTCAGCTTGTCGCCCACCATCGACTGCGTCACCTGCTTGGTGAGGCGCACCTCCTCCTCGGCGCCCGGGTAGCCGATGCGCACGTTCAGCAGGAAGCGGTCGAGCTGCGCGTCGGGCAGCGGATAGGTGCCTTCGTGCTCGATCGGGTTCTGGGTCGCGAACACCATGAACGGCTGCGTCAGCACGTGCGCCGTGCCCTCGATGGTGACCTGGGCCTCCTGCATCACCTCGAGCAGCGCCGCCTGCGTCTTGGCCGGCGCGCGGTTGATCTCGTCGGCGAGCAGGAAATTCGTGAACACCGGCCCCTTGCGCGCGACGAACTTCCCGCTGGCGCCGTCGTAGATGGTGTGGCCTGTCACGTCCGACGGCATCAGGTCCGGCGTGAACTGGATGCGTGCGAAGTTGCCACGCAGCGTCCGGGCCAGGGCCTTCACCAGCAGCGTCTTGCCGAGGCCGGGCACGCCCTCCACCAGAACGTGGCCGCCGGCCACCAGCCCCGCGATCGCCTGCGCGATGACGTCGTCCTGGCCCACCACCACCTTGCGGATCTCGGCCACCACCGCGTTGATCAGCGCCGCGGCACGCTCGGGCGCGTCTCCGGGAAGCTGGGTTTCGTTGTTCATTTCGGGTTCCCCTTCTTCGTGCGATGCGTGGTGCGGGACCGGTGCGCGAGCCCGGCTTCGATTTCCTGCAGTGCCGAGGCCGTGGCGACGAAGGCCGCGGGCCGCGTGTCGTTGCCATGCATCGCGCGATGCACGGTCGCAAGCGGCCGCTCCGCGATCTCGGCGAGCGTCTCCTGCGCCTTCGAGTGCGCGAGGCCCTTGAGCCCCCCGCGCCGGCGCAGCGCGGAGCGCCACACGCGCTCGCGCACGGCGTCGATCAGGTGCGTGGCCTCGCCGCGCGACCAGATGAAGCGTCCCGCTGCGCCCAGGTGCTCGCGCAGGCTGCGCCGGACGGGCGCCGGCTCGGGCTCGAGCGGGCCGAAGCGCGGCACGATGCGGGCGAGCCAGACCAGGAGGAGCACGGCCGCGGCGATGAGGACGGGCCACGCGTTCTCCGTGAGCCACTCCCAGAGCGAAGGCGACTCGATGCGCAGGAAGACGACCCCGGGACGCTGCTCCGGCGCGCCCGTCGCCAGGCGCCAGGCGAACTCGGCGTGGTCGTTCAGTGCGATGGAGTTGTTGTTCAGGAAGTTGAAGTCGCTCACGAACGCGACGCGCCCGCGGTCCATGGGGAAGGCGGCGATCATCAGGCGATCCTCCAGCGTCGCGGTGATGAGCCCGGGCGGCTCGCTTTCTCCGGTGAGCCGCAACCCCGGCCCAAGCTGCAGGACGCGCAGCGGCTTCTCCGCACCGGGCCACGCGACGCTCGCGACATAGTTCGCGCGTGCCTTGCGCTTCTCCTCGTCCAGCGCTTCCGGCGGGCGCTGGCTCTTGCGGGCACGGTCGCGCGTCTTGGGCGGGAGCTCGCGCTCGACGCCGAAGCGTTCGAGCAGCGGGTCGTCGATGCCCGGCGGTTCCGCCTGCGCGACCAGCATCCCGCCGCGTTGCACCCATGCGTCCAGCTCGCGCACGCGCGTGGGCGTCATGTAGGCGAGCCGGTGCGCGCCGATCAGCAGCACGCCGCCCTCGGGCGGGCGCGCGAGCCGCGAGGGCGCCGTGGTGACCTCCGTGCGGGCGCCCATGCGCGCGAGCAGCCGCGTGAAGGCGAGGTTCGGATCGCGCTGCGCCGCTTCGCTCATGCCGGTGCGGACGTCCCTTTCCTCGATCTCGTACCAGTTGAGGGCGGCGTAGAGCACGAAGGCCACGAGGGGCGTCACGATCAGCGCCGCGCGCGTGGCTATGGCGCGGTTCATTGCGCGACCTCTCGATTCACCGCGCGGCCTCGGGCGAAAACTGCCGACGCCACTCGCCGGCCAGTTCGAGCACGGTCTCGGTGCCGACGGCGCGGTGGCCATAGGCGAGCGATTGCCACGCGGCGACCAGCTTGCGGAAGAAGCTGCGCTTCGCCTCGGGAGCGGCGCGATCGACCTTGCGCTGGCAGTCGCCTTCGGTGTCGCCGCGCAGGAATTCCATCCCCTGGTCGAGGAAGCGCACCAGGGCCCCGCGATAGAGCAGCGAGAGCGCCTCGCGCGTGCGGCCCTCGCGGGCCAGGGTTGACGCCGCGGCAGCCACATCGTCGGGCAGCGATTGCGGACGCACATCGAGCCCGAAGAGAAAATCGGGGCGCTCGCGGGGACCGTTCCTTCCCATGCGCAGGCGCACGTAGCGCGCGAGGAAATAGAGCGCCACGGCGAGCAGGAGGGCGCCGCCGGCCCACGCGAGGAACCGCGCCGCCTCGGAGAAGAAGCGCACCAGGCTCCCCAGCCACGAGAGGTCGAACTTCGAGGACTTCGTCTCCTCCTTGCTCTCCCACGTGGGGCCAACGTACTTCAGCCGCCTGCGCTTCTCCATCTGGCCGAACTCGGGCGATTCCATCACGCGCTTGATCTCCTGCGAGGCCTCCTTCGGCGGCGGGGGCTGCGCCTGCGCCAGCGCCGGCGCAAACGGCGCCGCGAGCAGCGCGCATCCGAAGGCGAGGGCGGCCAGCGCGGCGGCCATGCGCGGTGCCGCGGCCGCCACGCGGTCGGTGAGATGGCGGAAGCGCAGCTCGATGTCCCAGCCCTCGAGCATCGTGCGGCGCTGCAGGTAGAGCGTGAAGCCGGCCGCGACGTACATCGGCTCGATCACGGAGACGGCCAGCGTGCCCAGCACCGCGCCCGCGAGCCCGCCTTCGCCCACGCCCGCGCGATCGCGGAAGATCGATTCCAGGAGCGTCTCGATGGGCACCTACACCGGCACCAGCAGCGCCAGCGCCAGGCCGCCGGCCACCATCAGGAAGATCTCCATGCAGAAGAACGTGAAGGTGAGCCACACCGCGGCGCCGCGTGCCTCGCGGTCGAGAAGGCGAACACGCTGGCGGCCCATCGGGCCGCGCGAGCGCTCGAGCTGGTGGACCGGAAGGTGGAAGGAGCGCGCGAGGTCGAAGCGCCCCCAGGTGAGAGCGGCGAAGACGCGCGTGCCGAGGAGCCACTGGCGAGGATGCGTGAGGACCTCGCGCATCGACGGCGTCTCGCCGAAGAGCGAGCGCGAGAGCATCGCGAGGATCACGCGGTCGAAGAGCGGCTTCAGCCCCCAGAGCGCCAGCCAGGCGAGGAACGGCCGCTCCCACAGCAGCGCGTAGGCCACGAAGG